>JAUVYC010000286.1 GCA_030603285.1 Spirochaetota bacterium | reverse complement strand
GGGAGGTATGTACGTGGGAATGACTGTTCCCCGGCGGTGGTCGTAATCATTCTAAATCGTGCTGAAGATAAAATTCCTCCGGAAATTGAAGAACTTGTGCGGTCGGGTGTAGAAAGCGGCGCAGCTCTTTCAGGAACAGTACAGACAGAAAATATCGGTTTTGAAAAGATCATCTGTAATGTCGTTTCTAATCCGAATATTCGTTATGCCATCTTAAGCGGGCCAGAATCGGAAGGCCATCTCACAGGAGAAGCATTTAAGGCTTTATTGAAAAATGGGGTTGATGAAAAAAAGCGTATTATAGGAACCGATGCACCCCATCCTCTATTGTTCAACCTGCCAATGGAGTTTATAGAGCGCTTCAGGAAGCAGTTAACGCTTATTGATCTACAATTTAAGGGTACTCCTGAAACAATAAGGAAAGCAGTGTGGTCATGCTATCAGGAAGAGCCTGTTGTCTTTCAGGGATATACAGTATATGACATCGGAGCCTATCCTGAGCCTCCTTTAAGCGGTAAGATTACAAGAAGGGTTACTCAGCCATGGACAGAACCTGAAGATGAGAAGGAGCGTGAAGCTGTAGAAAAAATGAGACAGTTCGTAGAGAGATTGAAAAAAAGAAATAAAAATACTGATTAAAGAGGAAATCATTAAGATACCATTAAAAAACGTACCGCACAATCTGTACTGCTTAAACCTGTACTCAGAAAATGAATCACCAGAATTATGGAGCAGTTATAATGCAATGGCAAAAAATTCAATGAGTGAAGGTGTTTTATCCTCAAAGATAAAAGAAATGAGTATAAGACCACCTGCAAAGCAGGTGGCTTCCTTTTGGCAGTGAACAATACGGGATACATCCTTCAGTCTTTTATCGATGGCAGAAAGACTTTTTTGAAAAAGGCTATCTTGCTTTTCAAAAGAATACGGACTTCAGAACCACCAAACTTGAGAGAAAAGTAGCTGAGTTAGAAGAGAAGCTTGCCAGGAAGAAACAGGTTCTTTCTGAGTTGATGGAGGAACATGTCAATCTAAAAAAAAATCTGGTGAAATCTGACCTCTTGCTGGGTGCCGCATGATATTCGAGATAGCATTGTGGATTTTGTACAATACTGGTCCAATCGAGCTGGAATTAAGATATATAAATTTATCAGATGGCTTGATATTTATGCCAGTAAGTTTTACGAATGGAAGAGGCGCTACGTTATGATCGACGTTCACAACAGTTGGATACCACGAGATTTTTGGCTTGAGGAATTGGAAAAACTGTCAATTATCGAGTTTTATCTTCAACATCCTTACGAAGGTTATCGAAGACTGACCTTTATATGGTAAGCTGGAAAGATGGTATCAGTCTTTGAAAAAAGAATGTATTCGTCTAAAGACTCCTCTGTCATTAGAAGATGCAAGGAGTATTATTAGTGATTTTATGGATTATTATAACAAGTTACGCCTTCACAGTGCTATTGGTTATATTACTCCTATTGACAAATTAAAAGGAGTAGAACAAATCATCTTTACCGATCGGGATCGTAAGCTGAATGAAGCCCGAGAAAGAAGAAGGATCCATCGAAAGGCTTCATATGATGTTAACATGGAATATCAAAAGCCTGCTCTTATTAATATGGGTTGACATGAAAGAGGTAATCGTGTATATCTATTTATGTTCGGTGAAACGGAAACGGGCAACGCTGGAGAGCAACCTGTCGAGGGATAGCCGGACGATGTATATTAGAGTAAAAGACGATATTATCTCCGATATAAAGTTCAAAACCTTCGGTTGCGGTTCTGCCATTGCAACGAGTAGCATGGTGACCGAGATGGTAAAAGGGATGAATGTCGATAAAGCCATGAAGATAACACGTAATGATGTGGCTGATGAACTTGATGGGTTGCCTCCTCAGAAGATGCATTGTCCAAACCTGGCAACCGATGCGCTTCAGGAGGCAATCAAAGACTATAAGAGAAAAAGGAGGTAAAAAAAATGACTGAGAGACTACATATTTACAAATGCGAGATTTGTGGAAACATTGTGGAGGTCTTGCACGGAGGTAAAGGAGAACTCGTGTGTTGTGGTCAACCAATGAAACTTCTAAAAGAGAACACAGTTGATGCTGCCCTTGAAAAGCATTTCCCCGTGGTTGAAAAGACAGTAGACGGTATTAAAGTGAAAGTTGGGAGTGTTGCTCATCCCATGGAAGAGAAACACTACATAGAGTGGATAGAGATAATTGCGGATGGTGCAGCATACAGGAAGTTTCTAACACCGGGAGATAAACCAGAGGCTCTATTTAAAATCAAAGCAGAAAAAATAGAGGCGAGAGAATACTGCAACCTTCACGGTTTATGGAAGTCAACAGATTGCAAAGGAGGTAGTCATGAAATTAAAGGGAAGTAAAACCGAGAAGAATCTTCTGGCAGCCTTTGCAGGAGAGTCGCAGGCGAGGAATCGCTATACCTACTTTGCCTCTCAGGCAAGAAAGGAAGGTTATGAGCAGATAGCTGCTATATTTCAGGAGACAGCGGATAACGAAAAAGAGCACGCAAAGCAGGAATTCAAATTTCTGAAGGGTGGGGAAGTAGAGATATCTGCCTTATTCCCGGCAGGTGTGATTGGTGATACAAAAGCCAATCTCAAAGCAGCGGCCGAGGGCGAGAACTACGAATGGACCAACATGTATCCTGCATTTGCTAAAATTGCCCGTGAAGAAGGGTTCGACGAAATCACTGGGGTATTCGAATCCATAGCAAAAGTTGAAAAGGCACATGAAGCACGATACCTGGCACTGCTTAAAAATATCGAGGAAGGCAAAGTGTTTAAGCGAGACAAGGTCGTAAAGTGGAAATGTCGAAATTGTGGCTACATCCGTGAAGGAACTGAGGCACCTAAAGAGTGTCCTGCCTGTGCTCACCCGCAGGGTTTTTACGAATTGCTGTGTGAGAGTTATTGAGATGGCCCCTCTTAGAATAGGGAATGAGAGATTCGCAGAGTTTTATAGGGAAGCATTGAATATATTGGACAGCATGACTTGCGCCAAATAGAACCAAACGGTAAACCTCTCCGTGCTGAACTCCTCGTTGCATTGGGTATAGTACCTTAATCCTGATTTTCTTGCCTAATAGGCACAAACTTTAGTTTGCAAGAAAATATCTTTATAATCTTGAATGTGGCTTGTCCGCATTAGGTAACTTTGTTTTTATCCCATTTCTCCGAAAAAGTCAAG
>JAUVYC010000082.1 GCA_030603285.1 Spirochaetota bacterium | reverse complement strand
ATTTTCTTGCAAACTAAAGTTTGTGCCTAAAAGGCAAGAAAATCGGGATTAAGCGCCTAAAAAGACTATTTACACTCTAAAAAGGGTGCATTTAAAATAAAAGAAACACCTGACTATATTTCATCTGAGACTGATAATTTTTTTCTTCCTTTCTGTCTCCTTCTCTTTAAAATGATTCTACCACTTTTTGTACTCATTCTTTTCCGAAATCCGAACCTTCTGTTACGTTTAACATTACTAGGTTGATAGGTTCTCTTCATAACAAATTAATCCTCATATGAGTAAAAGACCACCTGCAAAGCAGGCGGCTTCCTTTTGGCAATGAATATATGCAATTGAACCTTACTGTAAGTAAATATTCTTTTTATTCTTAGTCAAGCAAAATCATTTTTTCAATTTTTTAATTGATTATTATTTTATAATTAGTTAAACTATCGAACAGCAAGAAAATATCTAGATTCACCTGATTCTTCATTGCTGTTAATAACTTGTTAATAAGATTAAAATTTTTGTAAAAAACCTGTAACTTATTGTATTTTCACTACTTAAAGATAAAATGATTATTGGAATAGCATGAAAGCAATCAATAAATTTTTAATTGCTTATATGATGATAATTACACAACTTATTGTAAATATTTATAAAAATATATACTCAAATATATGTGAAAGACATAACTTAATAAATGATATTGAATTATATGAAAATATGTCCTGTGAATAACCTGTGGATAAATTATTAATTTATTGTATTTCATTGGTTAGGTCATTTTTCTAATTTTCTTAAAATTATGGAAACTTCCATGTACACCAGTATCTGGAAAGAAACTCTGAATCTAATTTCACTTGAAGTATCATACCAGGAATACAATACCTGGCTCAGCCAAATTCACTATCTTTCATCTGATGATAAAAGTATAACAGTTGCAGTACCGTCAAAACTTATCAAAGATATAATAACTGAAAGATACCTTAAATTAATCAATGATAAAATAAATAATCTTGTTGGAAAAAAAATTAAATTAATTATATCAGTAAATTCCTCTGTTTCTTCTAAAATAACATCAATTCCAGGAACGAAAGGAAATAAAATAACGAAGAAAATAAATCCAAGGCAGTCGATGTTCAATCCAAAATACATATTCGACAAGTTCGTAGTGGGTGGCAGCAATGATCTTGCTGCAGCTGCTGCTAAGAAAATTGCAGAAAATCCTGGTAAATACTGGAATCCTTTTTTTGTGTATGGTGGTGTGGGTTTAGGTAAAACCCATCTTTTACACGCAATAGGGCAAACTATTATTGATATGTTCTTAGAGATGAAGATACTATATATCACTGGCGAAAGTTTTATAAATGATTATATAACATCAATTCAAAAAGGAACAATGAATAGTTTCAGGATAAAATACAGGAAAGCAGATCTCCTCTTAATTGATGACGTCCACTCCATACAGGGGAAAGAGGGCACAATGGAGGAACTTTTTCATACTTTCAATACCCTTTATGCAGCAAAAAAACAGATGGTTTTTACCAGTGACAGGCCTCCAAAAGAACTAAAAAAACTGGAAGACAGACTCAGGAGCAGATTCGAATGGGGGCTTACTGCTGATATTCAGCCTCCAAATTTCGAAATGAGGGAATCAATACTCAGACAGAAAATACAGGAAGAAAAATATACTGTTCCTGAAAAAGTAATACGGTTTATCGCAGAAAACTTTACCTGGAACATTCGGGAATTAGAGTCAGCACTCTATAAACTTTTTGCATATCATGACCTTGTTCATGAAGAGCTTAACATTGATCTTGCAAAAAGGGCATTAAAAGACATGATTTCTATTAAAAGTATAGAGGATATTTCTATAGATCTTATTCAGAAAAAGGTTGCAAATGCGTTTAATATAAGCTTTTCTGATATGAAAAGTAAAAAAAGGACAAAAAACATCGCTCTTCCAAGACAGATTGCAATGTATATTGTAAGGAATTTTACCGACTACTCAACAACCGAGATCGGAAATGAATTTGGAGGAAAGGACCACTCTACAGTAATACATGCAGTAACAAAAATAGGAAATAAGTATGAGAATGATGAAATGTTTAAATCAAGGGTTGATAGAATTATTAAGGAGATAAAACAAAACCTTTAATTATATTTTATTGCAAATAAACAGGCACAGGATATCACACAATTTCTTTTAGATGAATGGATACATTTGATGAACTCAGAAACTTATTTAAATGCTCATTGGAATTTGTTAACTATATGTGGATATGGTGTTTTAAGAAAACCTAAATTCAAGTAAAAACAGTGTACAAGATGTTTGTTTTATCTTAATAACTTTATTCAATTAATAGTATTGCCCTTTCAATGTTAATAACTTTATACTTATCAACATTTAAATTTCTGTTGTAAATATTACAAATAAAAATAGTTAGGCAAAGAATAAACAATATTAACAGTCCTACTACTAATACTATATTAAATTTATATATAAGGAACAGTAATATGAACATTACAATCACAAAGCAAAAACTGGCAAGGTATCTCTCATACACCGATGCTATAACAAGTTCAAAAACAACGGTTCCTGTTTTAACTAACATTTTATTAAATGCAGAAGATAATATACTTTCACTACAATCATCCAATCTTGAAACAGGTATAAGTATTACTGATACTATTGATATGTCAGAACCCGGGGCCCTTGCTGTTAATGGTAAAAAACTCTCAGGTATTATCAGGGAATTACCCGATCAGGATGTGAACCTAAAAACCGATGAGCATAACAGGTTAACCATAAAGAGTACAAGTACTGATATTAAGGCTAAGTTTGTAATAGCAGGAATCTTAAAAGAGGATTTTCCGAAAGTTAAAACAGAACCTGAAGATGAATATATTCAGATCAAAGCTGATGAATTCAAAAAGATGATTAAAAAAGTTATTTTCTCTGTATCAACCGATGAAAATAAATATTCTTTAACAGGGGTCTTTCTAGAAAAAAACGATGACGGATTAAATATGGTTTCAACAGATGGGAAAAGACTGTCACTGGTGTGGAGAAAAAAGGATGATCTAAAAATAAAGGCTGATGTTTTTCACATACCCCATGACGGAGTTATTGTTCCAAAAATTGTTCTTACTGAGATTATTAAATACCCTTTTGAAATAGATATAATCAGTGTGGGATTCAGTAAGAATCAGATATTCTTTTTTTACGATAATATTCATATCACATCCAATCTCATTGAAGGGAAATTCCCTGATTATAAGAAGATTGTTCCTGAGCAGAGGGATAATTATTTTATCTCTGATAAAAATCTTCTTTATAATGCAATAAAAAGGGTTTCTGTTCTTGTTGATGAAAGCTATAATCAGGTAAAACTGAGTATCATGAAAAATAAACTTTTAATATCTTCAAAAAATCCTTCACTGGGAGGGGCAGTTGAAGAAATTCCTGTCGAATATACTGGGGAGGATATTGATATTGCACTGAACTATATCTATATGATTGATTGTTTAAAAGAGATTAATTCGGATACTGTCAAAATTGATTTTGAGAATTCAGAGAGGGTTTTAACAATACGGGGAGAAGACGAAGATAATTATATTAACCTTATAATGCCAATGAAGATTAATATGTGATTCATATAAATTAAGTTTATTTAAGGATAACTATTCATGTATTAACCACAAAGATGCAGGAATATAACTATATTACCGAGAAATAAAGTTTTTATTTTAGAATTTTTCAGTCAACCCCCTCATTTCTAAGTCCTTCAGAAATACTACCGACCAGAAAGTTACATGGAAAATATGGGAAAAGTATTATATTTGTTAGATAGAGACGGTCTGAAGATTATTACTACAACAGAAAGATTTAAATTACCTGGAATTTTTTCTTGTAATAGGGTGTTTCATATAATTTATAAAGGAAATATGTTCTGTGGAATACAATATAAAAATATTTTATTTAAATTTACCTGGTAATATGACATGGAAAAGAATAAAAGTACTTATTCAATAAGAGAAGTCCTGGATTTATACCTGTCAAAGCACAAACACATGAAATACAGGATTAAATCACAAGAAGCATTAATGATATGGAAAACTGTTGTAGATAACTATATAAAACTTCATACAAAGACTGTCCTTATTAAGGATAATGTGTTGTTTGTTAATACGGATTCAACAGTTTTAGCGAATGAATTATCTCTGAGAGAAAATGAGCTGGTAGGAAAATTGAATACTGCTCTGAGACTACCTCTTATTAAAAAGATTATTTTTAGATCAGGATATGTTGGAAGTGAAAAGAAAAATAGAGATAAAAAAGATAATATAAATAATAAATTAACTGTAAAAACTTTGAATATGATCGATAAGGCAGCAAATAATATTAAAGAAGACGAACTGAGAGATATTATGAAAAAATTTCTTATTACATCAGCAATGCATAGTAAAAGTAAATAAGCAGAATAAAATGTGATTTTCTTTACAGGTATTCAACTCAAAGGTCCTGATGTGGAAAAACCACATTCAAGATTATAAAGATTTTCTTGCCTGTTGGGCAAGAAAATCAGGATTAATGTCCTGATGCGGGAAAACCACATTCAAGATTATAGAGATATTTTCTTGCAAACTAAAGTTTGTGCATGTTGTGCAAGAAAATCAGGATTAAGCGCCTAATTATCTTTGAGAAACAGGTTAAAATTATTATATTAAATACTGTAAGGCTACGATTTAAAGATATTCTAAATGGAGATTTATTGATGAATCGATATAGTGCAGAGAGTATTCAGGTCCTCGATGGTATTGACCATGTAAGAAAAAGACCAAGTATGTATATTGGGTCAACCGGACCGGAGGGGCTGCACCATCTTGTGTATGAGGTTATAGACAACGCTATTGATGAGGCACTTGCCGGATACTGTAATAACATCATTGTTAAAATATACAAAGGCAATGAAATTGAAGTAAAAGATGATGGGAGAGGAATACCGGTTGATATTCATGCGGGTGAAAATGTCTCTGCCATTGAAGTGGTCATGACGAAATTGAACGCAGGAGGAAAATTTGATAATAAATCTTATAAAATCTCAGGTGGTCTCCACGGTATCGGTGTCTCTGTTGTAAATGCACTCTCAGAATGGTTAGAGGTCATTGTATATAGAAATGGGAAATTATACAGCCAGCGTTATCAAAAAGGTGTTCCGGAGAGCGATGTTGTTGTTGGTGGAAAGTGTGATAAAACAGGCACAAAAGTAACCTTCAAACCGGATAAAAAAATATTTAAAAATATTAACTTTAACTTTGATACTTTATCAAAAAGACTCCGAGAACTGGCATTTTTAAATAAAGGAATTAACATTGAAATAACTGATCAGCGAAATAAACAGGATATCAGAGAACATAAGTTTAAGTTCGAAGGCGGGATAGTCTCCTTTATAAACTATATAAACCAGACAAAAACTGCGCTGGGTAAGAAACCAATATATTTTGAAGAAAAAAAAGATGAGTTCGAGGCAGAAATTGCAATAGAGTATAATGTGGGGTATACAGAAAACATTTTTCCATTTGTTAATAATATTAATACAGTAGAAGGCGGCACACATTTAATTGGGTTTAAATCCGGATTAACGAGAACCATTAACGACTTCATAAAAAGGAGTAATAAAATAAAAAGCAAACTTTCCCTTGTTGGCGATGATGTGAGGGAAGGACTTACTGCTGTTATCAGTGTAAAACTGCGCAATCCTCAGTTTGAAGGGCAAACAAAGGCAAAACTCGGTAACAGTGAGGTAAAAGGCATCATTGAATCGATGGTGTATGAAAATCTTTCTGATTATTTTGATAGAAATCCGATTATTGCAAAGAAAATTATTGAAAAATGTGTACAATCAGCAAAGGCGAGGGAGGCAGCAAGAAAAGCACGTGAGCTTACAAGAAGGAGAAATGCACTTGAAAATGATTCGCTTCCCGGTAAGCTTGCTGACTGTTCAATAAAAGATCCGGATAAATGTGAGCTTTATCTTGTTGAAGGTGATAGTGCAGGGGGTAGTGCAAAACAGGGGAGGGATAGATCATTTCAGGCAATTCTCCCGCTGTGGGGGAAAATGCTCAATGTAGAGAAGACACGGCTCGATAAGGTATTGAGCAATGACAAACTTCAGCCAATTATCACAACACTTGGAACAGGAATAGACGATACTTTTAATCTTTCAAGGCTCAGGTACAGCAAAATAATTATTATGGCAGATGCTGATGTTGATGGTTCACACATTAGAACCCTTCTTCTTACCTTCTTTTTCAGGTATATGAGAGAATTAATAGAGCAGGGCCATATTTATATAGCCTGTTCACCGCTCTATAAAATATCTAAAAAGAATCAGGTTAGATATTCCTATTCAGAAGAAGAGAAGAATCGCATTTTAAAGAAAATAGGAGGCCATGGAACTACAATCCAGAGGTATAAAGGGCTTGGAGAAATGAATCCTGATCAGCTCTGGGAGACAACAATGAATCCGGAAAAGAGAACTCTTATTCAGATAACATCAGAGGATGCAGTCGAAGCCGATGAAATATTTTCAATTCTTATGGGTGATTCGGTCGCCCCAAGACGAGAGTTTATTGAAAAATATGCACAATATGTTAAAAATATTGATGTATAAACATGACTTTTAAACCCACCATGAATGATAAAAATTGATGTTTTGTATCAATTCAACACAGAGTCACTGCCAAAAGGAAGCCACACCTTTGGAGGTGGTCTTTTACTAAGGCCATAGGCATCAAGGGCTCATACATCGGGCACAGAGATTTAAATATTGTATAAACTATTTAAACATAAACTTTTAAGGTTTATTATCAGTGCATAATAGTATGAAGTTTACCATATAAATCAAGAGGTATTCCTGTTGGCAACAAATGAGAAGATTATACAGACATTTATAGAAGATGAGATGAAGAACTCCTATCTCACCTACGCAATGAGTGTTATAGTAAGCAGGGCTCTCCCTGATGTGAGAGACGGACTTAAGCCTGTCCATCGAAGAATTCTTTATGATATGAATGAATTAGGAATGAATCATGATAAACCGTTCAAAAAGAGTGCACGAGTCGTTGGAGACGTGCTCGGTAAATACCATCCTCATGGTGACCAGGCTGTATACGATGCTCTTGTGAGAATGGCACAGTTTTTTTCAATGAGGTATCCTCTAATCGATGGACAGGGGAACTTCGGTTCTATAGACGGGGATGCTCCTGCTGCGATGAGATATACTGAAGTAAGAATTCAGCCTCTGGCAGAATGGCTCCTGTCTGATATCGAAAAAAATACCATCGATTTTGTTCCAAATTTTGATGATACCCTGACAGAACCCGCTGTGCTGCCTGCATCGTATCCCAACCTGCTTGTGAATGGATCAAGCGGCATTGCTGTTGGAATGGCCACAAATATGCCCCCCCATAACCTGGTTGAAACAATAAGCGCTATTATTGCAGTTATTGAAAAGCCTGATATCACAATTGAAAAAATTACTAACATCATTCAGGGACCTGATTTTCCCACAGGCGGATTAATTATTGGAAGATCCGGAATTGAGCAGGCGTACAAAACAGGGAATAGCCAAATCAAAATTCGTGCCAGGGTAAACATCGAAAGAATGAAGAATGGAAAGGATTCACTCATCATAAATGAAATACCGTATCAGGTCAATAAATCAAGGCTGATACAGGATATAGCCTTTCATGTAAAAGAAAAAAAGCTGGATGGGATCAGTGATTTAAGGGATGAATCTGATAAGGATGGGACCCGTATTGTAATTGAATTAAAAATGGGGATCAATCCGCGTATCATTATGAACCAGTTGTTTAAAATGACATCCCTTGAGATAACATACGGGATAAATCTACTAGCCCTCGTTCATTTCAAACCCGTAGTAATGAATATCAAACAGATTATCAAAAGTTACATATCCCATAGAGAAGAGATCGTTAAAAGAAGAACAAAGCATGATTTAGAGAAGGCTGAAAACCGGGCTCACATACTGATAGGGTTTTTACGTGCCCTGGATATAATTGATGAAATTATAAAAATAATACGTTCGTCAAAAACTCCAAAAGAAGCAGCTGAGCGTTTAGTCGGGCATTATGATTTTACTAAAGTACAGGCTGAGGCAATCCTTGATATGAAACTTGCCCGTCTAACCGGTCTGGAAAGAGAAAAAGTAAAAAAAGAGTATGATGAACTGATAAAACTCATTGCAGATTTAAAAGAATTATTTAAAAGCAGGAAAAATATCCTGTTACAGATTAAAAAAGAACTGAGAGATATATCGAAGAAGTTCGGTGATGAAAGACGAACAACAATCATCGATGAAGAGAAGGAGGTAGATCTTAAGGATTTAATTATCGAAGAAAAGGTTGTTGTTACGATATCCCATAACGGTTTTATTAAGAGAACTCCTATTACTGCATTCCGGCATCAGTTACGCGGTGGGGTCGGGGTAACTACGTCATCATTGAAAGAGGATGATTTCATTGAACAGATGTTTGTAGCATCTACCCATGATACCATTCTGTTTATCAGCAATAAGGGAATAGCAAATTCAATCAAAGTCCATGAAATTATTAATGTAGGAAGAAATTCTAAAGGGCAGAGTATAAAACTCCTCTTAAGTTTCAGGGAAGATGAATATATTGCAGCCTCTGTTTCTCTTCAAGGGGGCAGTAAAGAAGAATTCATACTATTTTTAACCAGGAAGGGATTTACTAAAAAGGTTCTGGTCTCAGAATTTGAAAATGTGAGAAAAACTGGAATAAAAGCTATCGCCCTGAACAAAGATGATAGTGTGATTGATGCAATTGTAACAGATGGGAAGCAGGAAATTCTTATTGCAACTGCCCTTGGAAATGCCCTCCGGCTCAAAGAAAATGCTGTAAGACATATGGGAAGGACAGCACGGGGTGTTAAGGCTATACGGCTGAAATCCGAAAATTATGTATGTGGTATTACAAAAGTAATAGAAAAAGCAGATCTCCTTGTAGTAACAGAGAAAGGATATGGCAAGAGGGTCGGGTTTAAAAACTTTTCTGCTCATGGCAGGGGCACAAAGGGGCAGATATATATTAAAGAAAATAAGATAATAGGAAAAGTTGCAGGTGTTCTATCTATAACGAAGAATGATGAGTTTGTTGTTATAACAAACAGAGGGATGATCATCAAACTGAAGGCAAAAGCAGTTTCCAGAATGGGAAGAACAGCAAGGGGCGTTAAACTTGTTAATATTAAGTCCCCTGACAATGTAGCAGCGATATCACGTGTTGTGAAAGATTGATTGTCGCACATTATTGAACAACGAATGTATTTTTTATGTAGGGACAATTCATGAATTGCCCCTACTTCAGGCAATGATAAGGTCGGCTAGTGCGAAAATACGATTTATAAATTGACAACAGGAAAACATGACTCTATATTTATAGGACGAGCTTCCAGATGTTCTTGATCAATAAAAAGCAACGTTATTAGCCTTATAAATAAGGAGAGATGGCTGAGTGGTCGAAAGCGGCGGTCTTGAAAACCGTTGTCCCTTTTGGGGACCGGGGGTTCGAATCCCTCTCTCTCCGATAATGTAATTTTTTATCTATTCAGTTTTTATTAAAATTATTAAATAACCTTCACTTTATAAGTGATGCAGATATTTATTTACCATTTTTATGGTAAAGTATTATAAAAATTTCTTTTTAGAAAGATAAAGTAAAAGACCACCTGCAAAGCAGGTGATGGTTTCCAAGCCAAAAGGCTTTTAAAGGCATAGCCTTTGAATTAATCTTTTTAGAAATATTATAGACCACCTCCAAAGGAGGTGGCTTCCTTTTGGCAGTGAAAATGGAGAGGTGCGAGAGCGGTTGAATCGGGCTCCCTGCTAAGGAGTTGTGCTCATACGGGCACCGTGGGTTCGAATCCCACCCTCTCCGAATATAAAGAGTAAAAAAATAGGTTTTAAAGCTATCTGTGCCCATAGCTCAGTGGATAGAGCATTGGATTGCGGATCCAAGGGTCGGAGGTTCAAATCCTCTTGGGCACGAAAATTATTCCCTCTGACTTAATAATTAATAAAAATACCCATAGAAAATAATTACAATTCAATTTCA
>JAUVYC010000241.1 GCA_030603285.1 Spirochaetota bacterium | reverse complement strand
GGCGCATGTGGGATATATACCAAAAGACAATAGAATTACCGGTTTGAGTAAGATTGCAAGAGTTGTAGACGTATTTGCAAAAAGGCTTCAGGTTCAGGAAAGGCTGACTGCCTCCATTGCCGACCTTATTATGAAGAAGCTAAAACCGTATGGAGTAATAGTTGTTATTGAAGCAGAACATCTTTGTATGATTATGCGGGGTGTGAAAAAGCCAGGCTCCTATACGGTTACAAGTGCGGTCAGGGGGATATTCAAAGAAAACGAAAAAACACGGTCTGAAGCCCTTTCCCTGATTATGTCGAGCAGGCCGTTTAAGTATTAATGGAAACACAATTTATGTTGTTTTATGTGATACCCATGGGGCGATAACATCGGGTTTAGGGCAGCCACATTGGGCTGCCCTGGTCAGCCACATTGGGCTGCCCTACATGATTTGAAGCTTCATGTATCGCTTCTTTCCTGCTCTCAGGTTGAGCTCACCATCAACAAAATCATCCTCTCCAAGCAGAAGGTTTTCGTCATCTATCCTTTTCTCATCGATATATGCACCGCCCTGACGAATAAGCCTTCGTGCCTCACTCTTACTACTGCAGAGGCCTGTACTGACAAAGGCATCCAGAACAGACAATCCATTTTGAAGATCATGGACATTTACTTTCACCGAAGGATGATCGGCTCCTCCCCCCCGAACCTTTAAAATCGATGACGATGTTTCTACCGTATTATTGGGATCAGCCTCCCCGAACTTTTCAATTGAAGCTAAGTAGGCTTTCTGCGCATTTTCCTCCCCATGAGTAACTTTTGTTGCTTCAAACGCGAGGATTTCTTTTGCCCGGTTCAGTAGAGGGGGCTTCAGTCCTGCAAGACCTTTCACCTCGGCCATGGGGAGATAGGTAAAATATCCAAGGTACCGCTCAACATCCGAATCCATTGTATTTCGGAAAAACTGGTAATAATCATAGGGTGATGTCTTCCCGGCATCAAGCCACACAGCCCCTTTTACGGATTTACCGAACTTTTCTCCATTCGAGCTGGTAATAAGGGGAAATGTCAACCCGTATACTTCATTTCCAGCCAATCGCCTGATAAGATCGATACCTGCAACAATATTCCCCCACTGGTCCTGGCCTCCCATTTGAAGGTCACAATCGTAATCCCTGTTCAAAATATAAAAATCATAGGCCTGCAGAACCATGTAGTTGAATTCAATGAACGTTAATCCAGTCTCAAGCCTCTGCTTAACAGATTCTGCAGTAAGCATCTTATTCACCGAAAAATGTTTTCCTATATCCCTTAAAAACTCGATGTAGTTCAGGTCTACAAGCCAGTCAGCATTATTCAATAAAAGTGCCTTATCCCGTTCAAACGATATATACCGGGAAAACTGGGATTTGAGGACTTCAGCATGATTCTTTATATCTTGAATGCTTAAAAGCTTTCTTGTCTCTATTTTCCCTGACGGGTCACCGACCATCCCTGTCCCTCCGCCGACAAGTGCTATGGGCCTGTGACCCGCTTTTTGCAGGTGAGCCAGGGCCATTATCGGAACAAGGTTTCCTGCATGAAGAGAATCCGCTGTCGGGTCAAACCCGATATACGCGGTGATCCTTTTTCTTTCAAAACTCTTTCGTATAGCATCCTCATCGGTTGCCTGATAAATAAAACCCCTCTCTTTCAGCACATCAAACAGGTTCATGAATACTCCAATTAGTACCTTAATACTGATTTTCTTGCTTTTTAGGCACAAACTTTAGTTTGCAAGAAAATATCTTTATAATCTTGAATGTGGCTTGTCCACATTAGGGCAGGCAACAGGGCCTGCCCCTACAATATTATCTATGCACGTTGGACAGCCCAGACCGTTAATGTAGAGGCAACCCGTTGCCTGTCCCAGGCACAATTGGTTGCCCCTGGTATCCAAATCAATTGTCTTACTAGTTTCGTATTAATATATTTGAGAATAAAAAAAAGTAAATTGATTTATTTATCAGGCGAAAATGAGCTTTACCACATCATTCATTGTTTCCACAAGATGGAAGGAGATTCCCTTCTTGATGTGGTCAGGGATCTCATTGAGATCCTTCCGATTCTCCTTTGGAAGGATGATGTTATTCATACGTGCCCTCTTGGCAGCGATCATCTTCTCCTTTATCCCTCCAACAGGAAGAACATTACCGATAAGAGACAACTCTCCTGTCATAGCCAGCCTGTTCTTCAATTTTTTTCCGGTCACAAGGGAAAGCATTGCAGAGGCCATGGTAACACCGGCTGAGGGGCCGTCTTTGGGTGTTGCACCTGCAGGCACATGGAGATGGATAAAGTTATTTTTAAAAATACTCTCATCCACTTTAAACGTTTCCACAATCGAACGGACGAAGGAGAGGGCAATATTTGCCGATTCCACCATTACATCACCAAGGCTTCCGGTCAATTTTAAATCACCTTTTCCAGGTATTAAAACCGATTCTATGGTAAGAGTTGCCCCACCGAGAGGAGTCCATGCAAGCCCTATGGCAATTCCGGGCCGTTTGATTTTTTGTGAAATCTCTTCAATAAAAACTCTTTCTCCAAGAAAATCCTTTATATTTTCCCTCTTCACTGTATATGGAAAGGTAATTTCGTTTTCCAGACGTTTACGGACAACCTTTCTTGAAATTTTGTCTATAGCTTTTTCAAAGTTTCTCAACCCTGCTTCTTTTACATACCCCTGCAGAATTTCAGTAAGAGCGGTTCTATCAAACTTCATATCACTGTTTTTAAGCCCGTGCCTTTCAAGAGAGCGGGGGATGATGTACCTTTTGCCTATCTCAACCTTTTCCTTTTCAATATATCCGGAAAGCCGTATAACTTCCATCCTGTCCAGCAGAGGTGATGGAATGGTATCGGTTGTATTCGCAGTGGTGATAAACAGAATGCGCGACAGGTCGAAGGGCAGGTCAAGATAATGGTCACGAAAATTCACATTCTGCTCGGGATCCAGAACCTCGAGAAGTGCCGAAGAGGGATCACCCTGAAAGCTCACCCCTAGCTTGTCTACCTCATCGAGCATAATAACCGGATTCTTCACGCCGACAATTTTAAGTGCCTGGATAATCTTCCCCGGCATTGCACCTATATATGTACGCCGGTGCCCCTTAATCTCAGCTTCATCTCTCATGCCGCCGAGAGAAAACCTGAAGAATTTCCTTTTCATGGCCCTTGCAATGGATTTCCCCACAGATGTTTTTCCAACACCGGGTGGACCGACAAGACAGAGTATTGATCCCCTTGATCCGGGTTTTAATTTTTTTACCGATAAGAATTCCAGGATTCTTTCTTTTACCTCATCAAGGTCATAATGATCATGGTTTAATATTCTTCTTGCCTTTAAGATATCAATATCCTCTGGCGATAGCATATTCCAGGGGAGCGAACAAATTGATTCAAGATAATTTCTTGTAACAGCATACTCAGGCGAACGTATATCCATCAAATTTAACTTTTCAAGTTCTTCGTAGGCTTTATCTTTGACCTCGTCTATAAGCTCAAGTCCATCAAGTATTTTCTTAAACTTATTATAGTCAGTACTCTTCGAGTCTACCTCCATTCCGAGTTCTTTTTTAATGGCTTTCAACTGTTCCCCCAGAAAGAACTCCCTCTGCTGCTTTGTTACCTTTTCAGTGATCTGTTCCTGGATCTTTTTCTGAAGCTTTAAAAGCTCCTTTTCTTTGTGAAGCAGGTTTAATACTTTTTCGACCCGTTTTTTTACATCAAATGTTTCAAGTATATCCTGCTGCACCTCTTTACCGACATTTAATATAGAAGAAACAAAATCTACAACCTTTTCCGCTCCATCAAGGTTTGCAATATTCAATTTTATCTCTTCAGTAAAAAACGGGTTATCTTCAGAAACCTCCTTAATCTCCAGGTAAAGAGTCCTTACAAGGGCCTGGAGCTCTTTGTCCATTTCAGGCTTGACATCTATATAATTAACTGCGGCAGTTACATAGGGATCCATAGAAAGAAATTTTTTCACCTCAAACCGCTTAATGGTATTAACAAATATATTTATCTGTCCATCAGGGAGATTTATCGTTTTAATAACTTTTCCGATTGTTCCTACCTGATAAAAGTTTTCCTCCTGGTCTTTATTAGCTTCACTATTTTTAATCAAAATCAATCCAATAAAGCCATCGATCCCGATTATTTTTTTGATTGTTTTGATATACTTATTTTTCCCGATAACAAGGGGCATTAAGATACCTGGAAATATCGGCCGTCTTTTCATTGGAATTACAGACAGCTTTGGCGGAAGAACCCTCTCAACTGATACGAGTGTTTTGTTAATATCAACTTCAATTTCATCCATACCCGGCTCC
>JAUVYC010000172.1 GCA_030603285.1 Spirochaetota bacterium | reverse complement strand
TGATTTGATGTACGATGAAATCAAAAGTGACATAGAAACGCTTTCCAGGAATGAAAAGGAAACGGATAATACCTGGCTCTGGGATGTACTCCCGCCGATTGGAAGAGCGGAATTAAATATAAATATGGCCTTTAAACTATTAACATCTCTGATAACGCTTGTATATAAATTTCATATTGAAGAAGATTTTATGCTTGGTAATAGAGCTGAAGAACTGCTCTTACATATTGCTATTGAAAACGCTTTAGGGATTGCGGAAGGCGATCAAGTTGAAATAGAAGATCATAATAGCTTTATCGGATATTTTTATGAGGATACGGACTTTCTTATGCTGTACGATCAAGAATATGATGGAATTGATGAGAGTCCAATTGGTGAAATGATGAGTATTGGATCACTCTCTCCAAAAAATTGGTTTGCCCCATATAATAAGCCCAGGAGACAGCATCCATTTTTTTGGCCTGATGAAGAAAGATTGAAGTTTCCTGCAAATAAAGAAATAACAGATGATTTGTACAATTCAGATTAGCCTTTGGCTCATTTTGGCCAATCTATTCACCTAATCGACATCTCACTATATATTTTATCTTTTTACATTTTCCTAAGTTTTGCTTTAATCTTTCCGGTAAAGTATAATCAATAGTGATATTGACCACGCCGGGCACCTTCGGCGACATAGTACCAATGATTTCATAATTTCTTACATTTTGTTTTCAATTTTTCCTCTATATTTGGATTAATTCTACCGGTATGGTATGATGGTTGACAATAATATTGGCCACGCCGGGCCTTGTGCTACCTTGATAAAACATAGAGTCTTATGCCACATTTACTACACTTCATTACTTTTTTCCGTTTATAGTTTTAAGGCGCTTACTGTGTACGATATAAGATAGCCCTTTATCGCAGTCCCTCCATCTTCCATCCGTGTAAGATGGAGGGGGGGCGCTTCCCCCCTGCTTCAATAGTAAAGCCTTTCATCTGTTTCAAAAATACTTTTCCTCCGAATTAAAGATAAAACAAATCCAGTGCTACTCCTGTTTATATAAGGCAAAGGGGGTGTGTACACCCACCGGGTTTAAGGAGGACCGTTTGCTCGTCTATAAACCAAGGGAAAAGAATGTCATTCAGGAGATATTGCATGATCATTTCAAATCGTTTGAAAAAAACTATGACGCCCAGTACTCGGAAAAGTACAGCAAATACAGGATTATGCGAATAAAAGGAGCAGGATAAAAATTCATTGAATGTGGCGATTATTCCAAAAGCATAGCTAGGATACGCTGTACTAACCCTGAGTGCAAATATGATTACTTTCGAACTTTCGTCGCTTCGCTCAAAATAGCATGCAAAGCATGGTATCTCTGTCCGAGCTGCCATCAGAAAAGAATACTGCACAGAATAAATATTCAAATATTGAGATGGGGACTGTATCAAATGTTACATTATTTTATTATTGACAGAATTATCTGTTCCAGGTAGTGTATTTATGAAAAGTCTGACTTTTTCGTCTGAGAAATCTCTGTAATAGAGTAAGAGGAAATGAAAAAGGTCATCATCATATCAGTACTGCTGTTGATTATACTCAGCAGTATCAACGCACGGGCATCCGATCCAAAGGGAGATGAGAAGATAGGGGAGACAAAAAAGCGTATCGAAGAAGAAAAGGAAAAGGCACTGGAAGAGGAGGAGGACTACGAGGAGGACAGCATCGAGGATGAAGATGAGGAGGGAATTCTAGGCTTGCTTTTCGATGCTATATTTGAAGAGCTATTTAACTCACTATTTGAAGATTACCTTTTTACGCTTCGATTCTCCAACTATCCCTATCAGAATGACCCTGAATATCGTTTTAATACGACAATCTATTTTAATCCTGAAAGGTCGAGAAAAGTCGCGATCAATTTCTCAAACGATTTTACCGTTCACTTCGACGAAACATACGGAAACGCCACCAAGTTGACCTTTAATGCATCTGCTTTCCATGCAAACATGCTCCATCATATTATTTTTGCAGAATCTGAATCCTTGTCTTTATGTTCGTTGAATGGGGGGGTTGACCTTTCATTTTCCTAACACGCTATTACACGGTTATTTCGGAGGATTGTTGCTGGATACCCTTAACGAGCTTCTCTTATCCTTCGGAATGAGTATACAGATATACTTACCTGCAAGATTTTACCTGGATATCTATAATATGAACGCCAAGTATCACTCCCTATGGTTCAACCACCTATCGGGTGATGTGAATTACGCCCTCAACCGATTCACCCTTGGGCTTGGATACACCTTCAACTCCTATGCTGGATTCATTTACCACGGCCCTTCTATAAAAGCTGGTATTTGGTTTTAAATGTCAAGGAGCAGCTATATTTTACCTATTACTTCCATTACAATTACAGCAAGCGTAATATCTGCAAAAACATGTGCCAGAATAGGAGCGAGGAGCCCCCGCGATGCGTATCTAAGAATCCCCAACACCACGCCGTAACCGGTGCTCAATCCAATTCCCAGGATACCTCCAGGAAATCCTCTAAAATGTAATAATCAGAAAAATACAGCCTGTAAAAGGATTGTAATTATGGTTCTGTCGAAAATATTCTCCAATCCGTCAAAGAATATTCCTCTGAATACAAATTCCTCCAGAGTTCCATTGAGTACAGAGAAACCAATTATTCCGAGTACAAGCAGGAATAAATTGACATCAGGAAATTCAACTTTATAACTTGACGTAGTTGGTTTTATAATGCTTGCACACAGTATCAGAGCCACGGAGCTGAGGCAAATAATATATATAATCCATAATAGGATCGCCCTGTTAATATGGCCTAGCTTTATCCAGCTTTTTGATCTCTTTATTGATTTAAAGGAGAATACTATGATCAAATAGAGGGTGATTGCAATAAGGAGGTGAAAAATCCACGTGTATTGCGTAATTGGAATCTGAAAAATCAGGGTCAACAGTAAAAAAACAGTGAGTGTCCAAACAGTGGAGATTTTTTTTTGAGAAAATAGAGCACGACAAAGAGTTGTAAAAAAGCATCAAACTAATCAAACTTTCCCCTATATATATTAGTACCTTAATACCAATTTTCTTGCTTTTTTGGCAAGAAAATTCTTTTAATAAAGAATGTGGCTTGTCCGCATTAGGGAGTATTACAATTATTCCAATATTGTTGATTAAGAATAATGTAAGATCAAAAACCTTTTCCCGGAGCTTGGTATTCATGTCTATTCCAAAGTTAAATTCCTGAAAGTTCTCGTTTAAAAAGTCATATTAAAAAATCATGTTTACAATTTACTCTTAATACTTCCGTAAGTCTTGTATTATTCCTTCCGGATGGATACAATACTAAACGATAGGAGTGGCAACGCCGGGCCTCCTGGGCGACATTGACCGTGTGATAAATAGTGCGTGAAATAAAAAAGTATGACAGGAGATTTATTATGGTAGATCTTCCACAGGGTTATGCCCTTTGGTGGAAAAATCAATACTGCCTTTTGATCAGTACTGGGGGTCGAGAAGATGGTACAAATGATATCTACCTACATAGTGTCGGTGAAGAAACACATCAGCATATGTGGTTTCATGTAATAGATGGCCAAATTATAAACGGTGGTGTCCACATGAAGGACAGAGGAGCTCATATAGGACCGGACAAGTCATTTCAAGACCACTCAACCCAAGCGTTTGCAAAGACAAGATTCGAATGGGATCCAGAAACTAGTGGAGTGAACTGTCAACTTTCTGATATTTTCCAGCAGAGTACATTTTCTGCTGCTCCTACCTTTGGTCGCATACATAGTAAACGGCAACCAAAGCGGGTAGATCTCCCGTATCCTCTAGATGGTGATTCTGCAGAATATCTTTTTAGTCTATTTGATATTAATACATCGCCAAGTACTCATACTGATGACCCGAATAGTTATATACTGCTATTCGGTGGCGATTGTCCAATTGGTGTTATAATCTCCAGGACTACGTAAGTTTAATAAAGATATGAGATAAACTGTGATTGGATAAATATATATAAGTATCGGGCTCGATAGCGCTTAACAAGCGTAACCGGTTCGACTGCTTCGCGGCCTCATCCAAACCAGTCTTTGCATTACCCTGATTTTCCTTTTCTGCGTTTTCTTCTATTTTTAACAAAACATATTCAGCCTGTTACCGGCTTCGGTTAAACTAAGATCATTCAGAATATGCAGTAGTTCGATATTTACGCAAACCCGCACCCCTTGTGCGACATTGCACTAAATATTTCATTTTTTTTACATTTTAATTTCTATGAAAATCACACTATGTCGATTTTACATTCGCCCTAACACCATTGTTAGAACCTAATATTGTGCATTTGTAAAACTTCGTCTCATCACGAGATATTGATAAATACAATTCAGAAATATTACGAAAAAACACACATAAACCCACTCATTGCATGACTATACCTAAGATAGATTTTTTACTTATAAAATCATAAAAAGTATATTAAACTTAATTTAGCAAAAATAATCTATTCCTTTATTATAAGGATAAAAGAAATGGTAAAAACTAAAATAGATAAAGTTATTGATGATTTTAGTCATTTATATTTAGATGATAAAGAATATGTGGCAGATATTCTTCAAAAGCAGTTAGTTGAGGCAAAAAGGGAAGCCATTGCTAAACGAGGCAAAGAAGCCCTTCAAAATCTTAAAAACAGAAAAGTTAAAACTAAGTTTTGAATTTTCTGTCTTTAAGATTACGTTATTATCTGATAAAAATAAAAACTGCAATGTTGGATATCGAATGAGCAATAGTTGATGATATTAGATTCCCCTCTATAACGTATAATATCCCAAAACAGAGACCCGCAACAAATATAAACGAAAAATCTGCAAAATTATTCGGGATATGAGCCAGGGAAAATATAACAGCCGATGCTGGTACAGACATTGTTTTATTGACTCTTTTGTTAAGGAAATCAATAATAACTCCCCTGTAAATGAGCTCTTCAATAAATGGGCCAAAAAGGATTATGGCACACAGGTTAACAATAAAAAACATCCCTCTCAATTCGATGATCTCTCCAACAAAGAGCAGGTTATCGATAATCATCACAGTCGACGTAATAATTGAAAACACAACACCAAGAAATATGCTGTTTAATAATTTATCACTGGTATACCATTTCTTAAACACATCAACTTTGTACTCGATCCACATATACAAAAATATGAGCAGTGTTATTATGATATGAAAAAAATCTGCCTGCACCATGTTCTTAACAAAATCGCAAAACATATAAAAAAGGAAAAAAGTCATCCCAAAAAGAAATAGGAAAGACAGAAAAATTATTTCGGATCCCCAGGAAAACCTGGCTTTATTTCTCCCCATCTTTTTCTCAGAATCGATCTTCATATATCTTGAAAGCTCTTTTTATAGAAAGTAGGGGCAATTCATGAATTGCCCCTACTAAAATCTTTTTCTCAGAATCGATCTTCATATATCTTGAAAGCTGGGTTGTTACAGATCTACTCTATGCGGATAATCTCTTTTAGTGCGTAGATTTCCTTGATATATTCCCTGGCAGATCTGTCCCAGTAATAGACTGAACTTCCAGCTTTACATCTGGCTTTATATATCTGTGCTTCATTTGCCTGCTTGAAAAAGGCAGCACACCGTGCCATTGCATCATAAAAAGACTGCGGGGTGAAATCCACAAAGAGAAATCCATTGCCTTCGGTGAAACGGCCTTTTATGCGCAGGGGATGAACTGTATCCCTTAAACCTCCTGTAGCCCGTGCCACTACAAAGCAGCCGCATGCAAAGGCCTCAAGCTGCGAAATTCCGCCGGGCTCATACATCGAAGGCATAAGAAATACATCAGAACCGAGTAAAGAAATTGACACGTCCAGGAATCCGATTGTTACTGAAACACTCTCGGGGTAGTAGTTTCCTGTTTGTATTAATCCATGCGCCAGCTCTTCCCCTCTCTGATCCCGGGATGGTACCGGCCCGCCGATAATCCCCTGGAA
>JAUVYC010000055.1 GCA_030603285.1 Spirochaetota bacterium | reverse complement strand
TAGGTGAAACGTACATTGCCGGCGACTGCTGATCCAATCACCCAAATTGGATTACCATAGGCACATTTAACACCTTCCCTATATGCCCTGAGTGCTCGCTTTAATCTATCAGTTATTTCCTTTCGACTCGTCCCAGGGTTATTTTTAATATGAAGGTCTATATATTTTTCAAGGCTTATAGGTATGAATCATTCTTCCATTTATTTTCCTTAATAATTGCCGATAGTTCAAAATTGTGTCATGTCTTTTAGTACCTTAATCCCGATTTTCTTGCTTTTTTGGCACAAACTTTAGTATGCAAGAAAATATTTTTATAATCGAGAATGTGGCTTGTCCACATCAGGTTATCTTAATTTTAGTGAAAAGAGAAGGGGAATATTATTAATCCGAGAATGTTTGTCTTAAACAGTAAAAGACCACCTGCAAAGCAGGTGGTGGTTACCAAGCCAAAAGGCTTTTAAAGGCATAGCCTTTGAATTAATCTTTTTATAAATATTATATAATACCTCCAAAGGAGGTGGCTTCCTTTTGGCAGTTAAAATTACTGTTGACTAATGACCATATATTTGCTAAGCGAATTAAAAAGCATCCTGCTTTGTAAATATTTCTTTGATAGAGGGTTGTACTGCAGGAAAATCGTCCAATATTCCCCTCTTGACTCTTTTGGGATATTCATATAATATATATAGTTTAATTTTGAGATATAACCTGCAACACGAAAACATTTTGTTTTACGAAACATTTTGCTTTCCAGTTATCCCGGAACCATGGAGGTCGTATGGGAGTGGTTGAAGATAAGAACAACGAATTAACCAAAAAAGAATCCTTGATCAGTAAATTGGGCGGTGATGCTCAGGTTGCAAAACAGCACGAAAAGGGAAAGTTAACTGCCCGTGAGAGAATTGCTCTCTTCTTTGACAAAAATACCTTCAGAGAAGTCGATATGTTTGTAAAACACCGCAGCAATAATTTTGGTCTTGACAGGCAGGTTATACCATCCGATGGTGTGATTACAGGACATGGCATAGTAAATGGACGGCCAGTGTTTGCATATTTTCAGGATTTCACCTCAAGGGGAGGTTCTCTTGGAGAGATGCATGCTGCAAAAATATGCAAGATAATGGACAAAGCTCTGAAGAGCGGGGTGCCAATTGTTGGTTTTAATGACTCAGGAGGTGCCCGTATCCAGGAAGGAGTCGATGCCCTGAAAGGGTACGGGAATATATTCTTCAGAAATGCGAGAGCATCCGGGGTTATCCCGCAAATATCGGCTATTATGGGCCCCTGTGCCGGCGGTGCTGTATACTCACCCGCGATGACGGACTGGGTATTTATGGTTAAACATACGAGTTACATGTACATAACAGGCCCTGATGTCATACAGACGGTTACAGGTGAAATAACGAATCATGAAGACCTGGGTGGGGCTCTTGCCCACAATACAAAGAGCGGAAATGCACATTTTGCCTGTGAAAATGAAGAAGATACAATGAACAGCATCAAAAGTCTGTTAAGCTTTCTCCCGAATAATAATATGGAGGATCCACCCTATTTTGAACCCACGGACAGCCCTGTTCGGCTCTGCCCTGAACTTGATTCCATCATCCCGGATAGTCACAGAAAAAGCTACAATATGAAAGATATAATTCATAATGTTGTTGATGGCGGATATTTCTTTGAACCCCATAAGTATTATGCTGAAAATGTCATTGTTGCCTTTGCACGGTTAAACGGGAGGCCGGTCGGCATTATTGCCAACCAGCCCCAATTTCTCGCAGGCTGCCTTGATATCGATGCATCTGATAAAGCAAGCAGGTTTATACGCACCTGTGATGCATTTAATATTCCATTAATTACCTTTGCGGATGTGCCAGGATATCTGCCCGGAACTGAGCAGGAATGGGGGGGGATTATCCGTCATGGTGCAAAACTCTTATGGAGCTATTCTGAAGCCACTGTACCTAAATTGACTGTTATTACTCGAAAAGACTATGGCGGGGCATATATTGCGATGAGCTCAAGCCACCTGGGCGCAGATATGGTATTTGCGTGGCCGACGGCTGAAATTGCCGTAATGGGGGCCGAAGGTGCAGTAAACATTATACACCGGAAGGATATTGCCGGGGCAAAACACCCGGAAATGGTAAAAAATGAAAAAATAAAAGAGTATGAAGAGCTCCTGTATAATCCGTATATCGCTGCAAACAGGGGATACATCGATGCGGTAATTAAACCATCGGAAACCAGGGTTCGTCTTATCGAAGCTCTTGAACTTATAAAAACAAAAAGCGAGACACTGCCGCCAAAGAAACATGGAAATATACCATTATAGTACCTTAATACCGATTTATTTTTATAATCTCGAATGTGGCTTGTCCACATCAGGAGACCAGACTGGATAAAAAGCAGATAGCAGCCCTTGCAGGGGTCCTTTATTACCTTAAAGATAAAGAAAAAAAAAGGTTGAATGCTGTCTCCCTGAGGGAACCCCACAGTATGGGAAACCGCTGGGCACAGTATGGACGACAAAGGATAATGCAGATGCGGAGTTTGGTACAGAAACGTAAAACTATCAAGCATATACCTCTGCCCTTATTTATTAATGTATACGCCACAAAAAAAAGGTTGTCTTTGCATAGAGTAAAAAACCGTGTTATTTATTTTACCTTGTTACGGTGAAAAATATTTATTAATAATAAAGTCATTTATGGAGTTTTTTGGATAAAACCTTAAAAGACCACCTCCAAAGGAGGTGGCTTCCTTTTGGCAGTGGAGATATAGGAAGAAAATATGGCAAAAAAACGGATCGATGTCATGATAACCGCCTTCAGGGATGGCTTTCAATCAGCATACGGCGCACGGGTGCTCACAGAAGATTTTCTGCCCGCTGTAGAGGCTGCTGTTGATGCAGGACTCAACCATTTTGAAGTCGGGGGCGGTGCCAGGTTTCAATCCCTCTACTTTTACTGTAATGAGAATGCTTTTGATATGATGGATTCCTGCAGGAATGCAACCGGACAGGAAGCAAATCTGCAGACCCTGGCAAGAGGGATAAATGTTGTTGGGCTGGATTCCCAGAGCAGCGACATTATTAAACTTCATGCTGAGCTTTTCAAAAAACATGGGATCACTACAATCCGGAATTTTGATGCCTTGAACGATGTAGATAACCTTGACTACAGCGGTCGCTGTATCGTTGAAGCTGGTTTAAAGCATGAAATATGTGTGACGCTTATGGCTCTCCCCCCGGGTGTTGAGGGTGCTCACACCCCTGATTTTTATATAAATGTTCTGCAAAATATACTAAAGGCGGAGATACCCTTCGATTCCGTCTGCTTTAAAGATGCCTCTGGTACAGCAAGTCCGGATACCGTATATCAGACCATAAAAAGGGCCAAATTCATACTCCCGAGAAAAACCCCAATTCACTTCCACACTCACGAAACTGCAGGAACCAGTATTGTCACTTACAAGGCAGCACTTGAGGCAGGGGCCATAGCAATCGACTGTTCGATGACCCCGGTATCCGGCGGCACATGCCAGCCGGATATTGTAATTATGTGGCACGCGCTTCGTGGTACAGAATATGATCTGGGAGTAGATATCAAAAAGCTGATGAAAGCGGAAGAGATTTTCAAGGAGTGTATGAAAGATTACATTGATCTCCCCGAAGCATCGAGGGTTGAACCCATGATGTTACTCTCTCCGATGCCCGGCGGTGCTCTTACCGCAAATACACAGATGATGAGGGATAACAACATACTGGACAGGTACTATGAGGTTATAGCCAACATGGGTGAGGTTGTAGCGATGGGAGGATTCGGCACCTCTGTCACCCCTGTTTCACAATTTTATTTCCAGCAGGCCTTTAACAATGTAATGATTGGACCCTGGAAGAAGATTGCAGAAGGGTACGGCAAGATGGTTTTGGGCTATTTCGGCAAAACCCCGGTCCCGCCTAACCCGAAAATTGTAAAGCTGGCTCAGGCACAGCTCAATCTTGAACCAACGACAAGAAGCCCGCGCCTTATCAATGACGAAGATCCGGCAAAAGGGATCCAGGCTGCAAAGAAAATGCTTGAAGAGGACAGCCTGCCGATTACAGACGAAAACATTTTTATTGCAGCCACCTGTAAAGAAAAGGGTATAATCTTTTTGAAGGGTGATGCTCAGGTTGCTGTGCGGAAAAAGTCACTGAAGAAAGCCGGGGATACAAAACAAAAAGCAGCAGAGATTCCTGTCAAACCGGAAGGATTACGGAGCTTTGACGTCTATGTAGACAATGAATACTTTAAGGTGGAAATCAATGAGCCGGGCGGCTTGCCATTTATAGCTCAGAATCCTGGCATACAGAATCTATACAGATCGCAAAATGCCACCAGCATATCTTCTTCGATACCTGCTGCCAAAGCTAATTTAAAAAGCAATTCTGAGGTTCAGCTAAAAGAGGGTGAAACAGCTGTCCATGCTCCCCTTCCAGGTATTATCATCCGGTATGAAAAAAAATTAGGAGACCAGGTCAAAGTCGGAGACACAATCGCGGTCATTGAAGCAATGAAAATGAATAATAATATCGATGCTCACTGTGACGGAAAAATCATACAGATTCCGTTTAAAGCCGGGAGCAACATAACAAAAGGAGATACCCTTTGTATAATCAAGTGCACATAGCACCGCAATTGGTATAATTAATGAAACATTACAGCATCCTGTTTTTAAAGAGCCTGGATTTAAAGATCCTGAATTTAAATGAGGTTGATTCTACCAACAACTACGCTCTACGCAACCTGAGCTCCCTTTCTGACAGACAGGTCATTGTGGCAGAAAAACAGACACGGGGGCATGGAAGGCTTGCCCGGAAGTGGGTGTCCCATGTTCCTGAAAACGTTTATATGAGCCTGGTATTAAAACCATTTCGCGAAGTAAAGGAACATTCTCCTCTAACTAATCTTACGCAGTACATGTCCGTTGTAATCTGTGAGTTCCTCTTAAAGTATAATGTGCATGCAGAACTGAAATGGCCGAACGATGTTCTGGTAAAGGGAGCAAAAATAGCTGGTCTCCTGGGAGAAAGCACTTTTCAGGGCATCTTATTAAAAGGATACGTACTCGGAGCCGGGATAAACCTGAATATGACACCCGATGACCTAAAAGTCATCGATCAGCCCGCCACATCCCTTAATCTTCTGACAGGAAATCCTGTAAACAGGGATTCTTTTATTTCCGGCTTACTTGATAAATTTTTCAGCGGGTACGATCAATTTCTGGAGAAGGGGTTTCTTCACATAAAAGAGCAATATACGAAGAAGAGCACTTTTCTAGGAAAGAAAATCACTGTAACATCATTATTAAAATCCAGGACCATAGGGATTGCAAAAAATTTTACGGACTACGGGTCACTTATTCTGGCAGCCGATAGTGGAAAAGAAAAAATTATAAAAGCAGGTGATATTACATGCCTTTAATCTTTCAAAATAAAGGATACATTGAAATATTTTATAAAAAAGACTAATAGATGGGTAATTTTAACATAATAATTCGCAGCATTAAATATTTGGTTTTATCTCAAAAAATTTGTTATTTTATACCAACATTTATAAAAGGTGATATTTACATTTATTTCAATTATCCTTAAATATTTCTTGGTGTCCGCAAATAAATGCTAATTTAATTGTATCTATTCAGCCACAGAGTCATAAAGGCCGCAGGCATCAGGCACAGAGATTTATATATTTTATAAAACTATTTAATAATAAACTTTTATAAGTAAAATATAGAAGATTTTAATAAATATAATGGAAAATTCTAAAATAAAACTTTTTTTCTCTGGAATATAACTATATTCCTAGGGTTAACACCTGAATAGTAACGCTAGAAATCAGGGGGGAATAACAAAATGCCTGAACCTTCCATAGCTGAAAGTTCTTATGCACCCTGCATTACAGCCTGCCCTGTACATACCGATACACGTGAACTTGCCGAATTGGTAACCCAGGGCGAGTATGAAAAGGCCCTGGAACTTCTCCTTGAGGCTAATCCTTTCTCTTCCGTGTGCGGGAGGATCTGCCATCATCCCTGCGAAGAAAATTGCCGCAGAGCCAAGGTTGATGCTCCTGTTGGGCTGATGAAATTAAAGCGTTTCATAATCGAGGCAACTCGAGATTATCGTATATCCCTCATGGAAAAAATGCTGTCCTTACCGAACAGGAAAGAGAAGGTCGCTGTTATAGGTTCAGGACCTTCAGGCCTGACTGCTGCATATGATCTGGCAAAAATGGGCTTTCAGGTTGTAGTTTTTGAAAGATCGAAAACTCCCGGTGGTCTTCTTGGAAATGCTATCCCCCGTTACCGCCTTCCTTATGCAGTAGTAAAAGAAGATATCGATAACATCCTCTCCATTGGGGTAGAATTAATAACAGAAAAAACAATAGGAAGAGATTATACTATTGATGACCTTATTAAACAAGGCTTCCGGTCGGTTCTTCTTGCAACAGGTCTATCTGAAAGTAGTACCCTGAATATTCCCGGTATTGATAGTAAAGGGATATTCCTGGCTCTTCCATTTTTAAAAACTGTGTTATCTTCAAGGCCTCCAGTCATGGGTAAGCGGGTTGTGGTAATCGGTGGAGGGAATGTTGCAATAGATGTCGCCCGCTCAGCAAGACGTCTGGGTGCTGAGAAGGTGAATATGGTCTGCCTGGAATCCCGGGACGAGATGCCGGCCTGGAAGTGGGAAGTTGAAGAAGCCCGCGAAGAGGCAATTTCTATAATGAATTCCTGGGGCCCTAAAGCTGTCTTTTCTGAAAATGACGAAGTAAAAGGCCTGGAATTAAAAAAATGTATCAGTGTCTTTGGTCCTAATGGCCGTTTTAATCCGCAATTTGATGATTCGGATACTGCAACCGTATTAGCGGATAATGTTATTATTGCTATCGGCCAGAGGGGCGACCTTACATGTGTGAGGGGAAGCAATGTTAAAATAAATCCAGGTGATAGGCTTGAATGTGATCCCAAAACCCTTTCTACATCCACAAAGGGTGTATTTACCTGTGGCGAACTACTTACAGGTCCTGCTTCTTCGGTAGAGGCGGTTCGTGACGGTCATAGAGCGGCCAAAGCTATTGCTCATTATTTGGAAACAGGAGATCTTCTCATACAACCTCTTATGGAACTACCTGCTTTGGAGGAACTTCCCGATGAAACAGCTGAAAAAATAAAGAAGTTGACACCTATAACAATAGAATTGCTCCCAGCGGAAACGAGATTAAAGGAATTTACAGAAATAGAGCGGGGATTTACTGAAAAGGAAGCACTTGAAGAGGCCAGACGCTGCCTTGCCTGTACAACAGGTGCTCTTGCAGATGAGGAGAAATGTGCGGCATGTCTTACCTGCGTCAGAATATGTCCCTTTGATGTAGCCACTGTGGAAAAGACTGCTGTGATGCCCGAAGAGAAATGTCAGGCCTGCGGACTCTGTGCTGCAGAATGTCCGGCCGCAGCTATTGCCTTAAAGAGGTTTGGAACCAATCAAATGAAAGAACAACTTCAAGGATTGCTTGCCAGTATTAAAGATAAAATGGTTATCAGACCGTTGATTATTTCTTACTGCTGTCTCTTTGAAGTAACCAGCAGAAAGTTTATCAGCGAAAAATCAGAAAGTTATAAAAAATCGGGAATCTACAGGATAATGATTCCCTGTATTGCACGACTCAGTGTACCGGATATTCTTTCACCTTTTGAACTCGGTGCAGACGGCCTGACAATCATTGCCTGCAGCGAGGGCTCGTGTTTATATCCTACAGCAGAAGAAAGGCTTTTAGGAAGAATTCGCCAGGCCAAGAGTGTCCTGGAAGAGGTTGGCGTTGAAGGTGAAAGGATAGATTACTGGAAAACTGAAGGCTCAGCAGAGGTGTCCTGGACCTCTTTTTGGGAAATTTCCAGGAGAAAATTACATCAGATAAAAAGAATAGGGAATAAAAAGCCATGATAGTAGCAGAAAGAAAACCTTTAAACGAAATTAAGTCCTTTGTAGAGAATTATAAAAAGATTCTTATCGTGGGATGCGGAACATGTACTACAGTGTGTCTGGCTGGCGGAGAAACAGAGGTGAAAGTTGTAGCTTCGGGTCTGCGCATCGGTTTTCTAAAGGAGGATAAGGAGATTGAGATTCTGGAGGATTGTGCCACTCGCCAGTGTGAGCCGGAGTTTGTAACAGAGATTGTTGAAAGAGTAAAAAAGGAAGGAGTAGAGGCGGTACTTTCTCTAGGATGCGGAGTAGGGGTGAATTTTATGGCAGATAAACTGGAAACCATTCCGGTTTTCCCGGGGGTAAATACTGAGTTTTTTGGAGCTGCCGTAGAACCAGGCGTATGGGTTGAGATGTGTGCAGGGTGCGGCAACTGCATCCTTCATTTGACTGGTGGAATTTGCCCTATTGCCCGGTGTTCTAAGTCCATTTTAAATGGTCCATGCGGAGGAAGCAAGGATGGAAAGTGCGAGATCAGTCCGGATGTGGACTGTGGATGGAACCTTATTGTTGAACGCATGAAAAAAATGGGGACTCTGCAACGTCTTGAGGAAATTCTCCCTCCACGTGATTGGTCAACATCACATCATGGAGGCCCCCGAAGAGTTATCCGTGAAGAAATTGTTTCCCTATCCCAGGAAGGAGGCGAATCCACGAAGGCAAAGGAAGCTGCAAAAGAAAAAGAATCCGGGAGGTAAAAGGAGGAAATGGAACCCAAGATCTTGAAAAGCGAAAGTAACCTTGAAAGAGTGTTATCGAATGGACATTTTGCGGTAACTGTGGAAATTGGCCCTCCGATGGATTGTAACGCCGAGATAGTGCTGGAGAAAGCCCGACTTTTAAAGGGACTTGCAGATGCGTTCAATATTACGGACAATCAGACCGGTGTTGTACGTCTATCCAGTATCGCCTCTGCAGTTCTGATAATAAGCGAGGGTCTGGAGCCGGTTATGCAGATGACCTGCAGGGATAGGAATCGCCTGGCCATACAGTCTGACATACTGGGGGCTGCCGCACTGGGCATCAGGAACTGTTTATGCATCGTAGGTGATCATCAATCCTTTGGGGCAGCTGGTAAGATGAAAGGACATCCTGGTGCAAAGAATGTTTACGACATTGATTCTATCCAGCTTGTCTCTGCGCTGAAAGGTATGAGGGATGAGGGTGTGCAACAGGGAGGGGACTCTCTCGAAAAAAGGCCTCCCTTCTTTATCGGTGCTGCCTGGACCCCATTGGGCGACCCAATTGAAATCAGGCCTCTCAGGCTGAAAAAGAAGATAGAAGCGGGAGCTGATTTTATCCAGACTCAAGGAGTTTTTGATATTGGGGAGTTCAAAAAACAGATGAAGATCATTGTTGATATGGGTCTACATGAATGCACAGCAATTCTTGCAGGTATTATTGTTCCTAAAAATCTGGGAATGTTGAAATATATGAATAGCTCAGTTGCCGGAGTGAGCATACCTGAGAGCCTTATAAAAAGAATGGAACAGGCACGCTTAAAAGCAGGAGACGATAAGAAGCAGGCTAAGAAAAATCAGGCAGAAGAGGGGATAAGGATAACCGTAGAATTGATTAAGCAGGTTCAGGAAATTCCCGGTATCAGGGGGGTTCACATACAGGCAATAGAATGGGAGCACAGAGTCCCGGAAATTCTCAGAAGAGCAGGTCTTATTCCACGTCCTGTTTTTCCAAAAAAAGGAGGATAAAATGTTATCAAAAGCAAAAATTATGGTTGTCGAGGATAATATTGATGAGACCAAATTAATCAAGATGGCACTCGAACCCGAAGGTTATGAAGTGATAACCGCACTGAACGGAAAAGAAGCAAAAGAAAAAATCAGTGCCGAAAAACCAGATTTCATAGTACTTGATGTTATGATGCCGGAAATGGATGGGTTTGCCTTCTGTTCATGGTTCAAATCAAATAAGGACTACAAAGGTATACCGGTTGTACTCTTAACCGGAGTAGGTAAGCATATCTACGATACAAAGTATCCAGTAAGAGGAGTAATGGAAGCAGATGCTGATGAGTATCTGGAAAAGCCCATAAAACCCGAAGTTCTTCTGGAAACCATTTCCAGATTACTCAAAAAATAAAGCCTGAGGCTCCTTTTAATGAGGCTAATAAAATAAATGAGTAGTGGTTTGAAACTTAATTGTTGGGATTACCTGGATTGTAATTATGGGCCGGGAATCGAGCATCCCTGTCCTGCTGTAAATGATGAAACCAGTAATGGGGTAAATGAAGGTAAGAATGCGGGCCGTATTTGCTGGACAGTGACAGATACCTCCTGTTTTGACAAATCCATGGGCCAGTTTACTGAAAAGAGGGAAATCTGTTTTTCCTGCAATTTTTTTCACCATGTAAAAAAGGAAGAAGGGAGCTTATTTCATCTATTTAAACTGGCTCAGGGAAAAAGGGAAAGCCGTGAACTCCACGATACTATTTCTCAGATGGAGCACTTATTCGCGATACATGAGAGACTCCACTCCGACTTTGACCTTAATAATACCGTGAGGGAAATTACCAGAAACGCTCATATGATTACAGGGGCCCAGAGAAGCATTGTGCTCCTCCTCAAAGGCAGCCCTCCCGCCCTGCATGGTGAGTTCAAATTGAGAGGGGAGATATATCGGGTGGTGATAAATGTTGACGATACCAGTGCAGTGGGATATGCTGCCGCACACAACCAGGTGGTGAATTTACGAGACGTATACAAGGACTCAGGATCTTTTAACAGACCTGTTTTTAACAGGTCGTTTGATAAACAATGCAGCTGTGAAACTCATTCCTTTCTGGCAGTACCGGTGCAAAATCCTGAGGAAAGGGTTATCGGGGTTATCACTGCAGCAAATGCAAAAAAGGGGTACTTTTCGGCTGATGACGAATGGTTTATGCACACATATGCCACTGAAGTTGCCCTTGCTGTTGAAAAGCAGAAGTTTCTTCATCAAAGCTTTTCTGCCCTTCGACTGGCTTCCATAGGTGAGACAGTTGCAGGACTTTCTCACTGTATAAAGAATATTGCTCACGCTTTGAGAGGCAGTTCATACATAATAAAAAGGGCTATTGATTCCAATAACGTGAGGGATATAAAAGTGGCATGGGAGATTTTAGACCGGCACATTGAAAATCTTGCGAATCTTTCTGTGGATGTTTTAACCTATGAACCTGGTACACATAGAGGGGAAAAAGGAACTAAATTAAACGATCTGGTCAGCCATGTTGTAAAACTATTTCAGGCAGAATCCAGGGCCAGGGCTATAACTCTCAAAATGAAGTTAGGGGAAAAAGTCGATCCATGCTCCTTTAATGCCAGGGGAATGTATCGCTGTCTGGTTAATCTTATTACGAATGCTTTCGATGCCTGCCCCTTAAGCGAAGGAGTGGTAATGGTAACCACGAGGAGGACCGGAGAAAAAGAGTTAATGTTAAGCGTATCAGATAACGGCATGGGAATAGATGAAAAGCACAAGGCTGAACTTTTTGAGCTTTTTAAAACAACAAAGGCAGGAAGCGGTACCGGCCTTGGCTTACCTACTATAGCCGATATAGTTAAAGACCATAACGGAAGGATTGAACTTGATACTAAACCAGAAAAGGGGACAACTTTTAAGATATATATTCAAGAAATTCCTTAAATAAGGTACCAGGCACAGAATCAAAATAATGGATGATATTCATTATGGCAGGAGCAAGAAAGCATGTGATAATTAAAGGGCGGGTACAGGGGGTATTTTTCCGTGCTAATCTTCAGGAAAAAGCCTATGAATACAATATAACCGGATGGGTAACAAATAATTATGATGGATGTGTAGAGGCAGTGGTTGAAGGAGAAAATGACAACGTAGAAAAAATAGTTAAATGGTGCCATAGAGGT
>JAUVYC010000278.1 GCA_030603285.1 Spirochaetota bacterium | reverse complement strand
CCTTGATAGCATGCTTTATACAGGAAAGGCATGTAATACTCTCCAATCTCATTTATTGGAGCGTTATCATTGACTTCGGGTTCTCCATGCCAGAAGGTCAGATGGCTTTTTTTATTGATCAAGTAAGCTAGAAAAATTCTTTTATAATAGGATAATCTTGATATTTCTTTTTCTCTGTTTAAAAGGTTTTCCTGCATTTTATTGAAAGCGCTTGCTAATTCCCCGAATTCATCTTTCGCTGGCATCTTAAAATTAAAATGCAGGTCACCTTCTGAAATCTTATGCACTCCTTTCAAGAGATCCTGAAAAGGCCCTGAAAATGTAACCCGGTAAAAAATAATACCTATCAAGAGAGCCAGGGAAAGAATTACAAGCATGGACACCAAAGAAAAAGTGTTGTAGCGGGTAATTAACAACCTTGATTCTTTCGTATCGAGCAGGCAGAGGATTTTTCCTTCTGGTTCACCGATGCTTGCCAGAGGAATCGATCCAACCATAAATTCATCTATTTTCATAAAATCCTTCACCTGAGCACTGTTCAGTGAAACAGAAATAATCTTTGCTCTTGTTTCTTCGTTTAAATCCCCGGCTTCAATATTTTTATTATAAAAGAGAATAATAATCCTGGAAGTGGTAACATTTTCAAGTTTTTTTACAAACGTTTGATCAATTATAAGGCTTAAGCTCAATACACCTATAATTTTTTCTTCCCTTCTTATTGGGGAAAGTACCGTTAGTTTGAAATCATTTCCGCTTTCCGATATGAAATATGATTCTTTACCTGAAAAGGCCAGTTCAAACTTTTTCCTGAAATCACTCTTCATTATCAGAACTTCACCTACTGATGCGAAAAGGAAATCGGGCTCTGAATAAATGCCAAGAGCATCAATCGGAAGGGATGATTTATAAACAGCAAGTTCTCTTTTAAGAAGGTTACGTAATCCGAAATCTGTATAATCAATAACTTTTTTCTGACCTGCAAGTAAATTTGTATTGATAATAAGCTCATTTATCGTTTCCTCAAGATAGCCCTCAATACCCGAGAGTGTTCTATTCATCTGTGTCTTGAATGAATCATTCTGGGTTCTCGAAATAATTACTGTCAGAATAATAAGTGAAATTATACCCTGCAGAAGAACAAGAACGATGAAAGAAAGAGCTACTTTTGTTGAAATTTTTAATTTTATCCTTCTTTTAAATATTTGCATACTATTCTCCCATTATTATATCATTAATCTCTCCCTGAGCCATTCTGAGAGCAACACCTGGAGATACTTCTCTTATAAGGGCTTTATAAATCCATTTTTGCAGGCTGGCGCTTATTTTCATGTACTTTGGATGGATTGGACGGTTATGGACTCCAACAATCTGTTTTTTCTTTAATTCAATTTCAGGATCCAGCAGTAAAGTTTCTTTTTCTCCCCACACCTGCTTCCACACAGACATTTCATGCAGGTGCATCATTTGAAATTCAGGAGAAGAAAGATACCTAATAAATTCCCAGGCAGTATCTTTATTTGAACTGTTTCGGGTAACTGAGAGCCCTTGAAAACCACTAACCGATGAGGTAGGGTTTTTGGTACTTGAAATATACTTACCAGATATTGGAATAAGGCTTGCCTTTCCAGCTTGATAAATGGGGAGCTGGGATTCCTTTATCAGGCCTGACAGGAAGGTCCAATTGGTAGTAAAAAGACAATCTCCATTAAGAAAGACCTCTGAAGTAAATACCTCTTCAGAGTGAAGCGAATACGGATTCATCAGTTCCCGTTTGAAAAGGCTCACAAGGAACGTAAGTGCATTCTGAGCAGGCGCTGTTGCTAAGTTTATCTTACCATTTGAATCAACAAGGTCTCCCCCGAATGCACCAACCAGCCATACATATTCACATACAAGAGCTTCCTGTTGTCTCAATGAATCGAAGAGAGGGTATTTTATAATACCCTTTTCTTTTGCTGCTTCAGCCATTTTTACAACTTCTTCCAGAGTTGATGGGAGATGATTAAAACCTGCCTCACGTAAAAGATCGATGTTCGTATAGAATAGCTGAAAGTTTGCCAGAAATGGCACAGCCCATAGTTTGTGTGAGTATTCAAAGGCTTTGTAAATCTCAGGTATTATTCCATTTTTTACCTCTTTTTCTAAATGAGGAGGGGCAGGAACTATAATTTTTTTCTCTGCAAAATCTGCAGTCCAGATTAAATCAAGAAGTATTATATCGTAATCGGCTCTTATTTTCTGTGAAGACTGGATAATTATATTGTATTGATCTTCATATTCAACAAAGGACAGATGAACTTTAATACCGGTTCTCTCATAAAAAGATTCTACTCTCTTTAAAATATCGGACGGCTGATAGCCTGCTTGAGCCATATAGAGCATATGAAGCTCCTGGCTGAAAAGAAAAGAAACAAAAAGGAAAAAGAATAAAGAAAAAAGAATTAGTATTTTCACTTTATTTTACTCTCTTATAGTAAAGATTATATCCCTGTGAAGGCTAATTTCAAGCAAAATGTTGCTGAAAGCAAAAAAATATCTTTTCAGCTCATTCCTTTTCTTATCTCTACAAAGGAAAATATATAATGTTTTCCTAAGCAGTGTTTTATATTTAATTTATATAAAAGAAAAGTTTCTTTTTATATTCTAAACCGACTATCGCAAAAGGGTAATCTTACTTTATGAATAGGATTGTTATTACTTGTTTAGCTTTAATAATATTATTGAGTATGGCCAATGCTATTAATGCTGAATCCAGAAACGGTTATCTGGCTATCCCTATGGATGGTAACGTTATAATATTTTCTCCCAGTTCAACTCCATCAATACTTTTGTTCAATTCTCATATTCTTGATGCTGGTGTAGCAGAGCAGATTCGTAAGCTGGCATCGGGACTTCGGATACACAGTCCTCATGTTGATCCTGCCGGGTTTACTGTTTCTGAAAAGCTGGAATCCATTGCAAGGGAAGCGAAAAGACTTAGCATAAACGAGGGAAACCGGACGAGCTTTTTACGAGTCGCTGATGGTGCCTTAGAATCGATTCAATCAGTGCTCCAGAGGATGAGGGAGCTCGTCATACAGGCTGCGAGCGGCATATATACTGATGATAATAGAGACATTATACAGGGTGAGATAAACTTACTAATACAGGAAATCGATAGAATCTCAATGCATACTGACCATTTTACTTCACTATCATATCGTTTCTTGGCAAAAAGGTTTTGTGCGTCAATAATATTGTCCCGTCACTCTTTTTTGAAAATAGGGTCAAGTAAGTCCCCAATTAATCGCATTTCTTTCTCCCATTAGCCACAATCAAATCGACCACCTTTATCAAAGGGTATTCGATGGCAATCAATACAAGCAATGGATTGAGGTTTTCTATCTTTTACATTTATTACTACTATTGCACAGCAAACCCGCTTTCCTGCATATTGT
>JAUVYC010000267.1 GCA_030603285.1 Spirochaetota bacterium | reverse complement strand
CCATGACCATAACGCTGTTTGTTGTATAATTCTTGTAAATTTTTGGGATATGGATATAATCCTTATCTTTGAAAAACCGTGAAAACCTTTCAATAGTATTTGCTTCTTTTAAAAAGTTCAATTCATTCAGAAGAATTTCAGAAAACTCTGATATCGTCTGAATAGGATCATAAGCCTGTAATTCGGGAATATAGCTGGCTGCAAGCCGTACCAGATGACCGATAATGCTCAAGTCCGTTTCGACGATCTCCCTGGTTTTCGGCTTCAGTACTTTTACTGCAACAGTCTCACCGCTGTTTTTTAAAGTTGCCCTGTGGACCTGTGCCACTGATCCGCTCGCCACAGGCGCCTCATCAATTGACCTGAAAACATCATCAACATTTCCTGCAAACTCATTCTCTATAATTTCCAGTATATTCTGAAAAGGAACAGGAGGCGTCTTATCCTGTAACTTTTCAAGTTCCTGTGCATATTCAGGAGGAATAATATCGGGCCTCAAGCTCAGGATCTGACCCATTTTAATAAAAGCAGGGCCCAGCTCTTCAATAGCAAGACGGATTCTTTCAGGTGCAGTAAGCGAAATTATGGATTTTTCCTGCTTGATGTGTGCAATTCTTTCCGGCAGTGCTCCAAGGCCTACTTTTATTCTGCTTAAAAATGCTGAAAACCCGTATTTCCCTATTATAGAAATAATCTTTATCAGGCGAGTAAAATTCTTGTAATTTCTATTTATCTTTAATATCTGTCTCTCCTTCTATTCACTGCCAGGATGTGGACAAGCCACATTTACGATTATCCATTAGGCGCTTAATACTGATTTTCTTGCCCAATAGGCACAAACTTTAGTTTGCAAGAAAATATCTTTAAATCTTGAATGTGGCTTGTCCACATCAGGGTGCTAAAATTAAGCGACTAAAAAAATATACCCAATATAATGTTAGCCGGAAAAGAGATATTTTCAAATTACTCCCTTTCTCTATCAAAGAAATTAGGGAGAAATGCTGCACGTGTCACCTTTGACCCATAGAGGCGTTTCATCTCATCAATAAGTTCATCTGCTTTTTTTTGTGGTTCCTGTTTAACAGAGTTTACATCACTTTTATCTTCCTGGAACAGCTCCAGTTGTTCTGTGTTTTGGGCCTGTTTTTTCTCCAAATTTGATACTGCAATTCCAATAAGCCTGACCTTTTTATTACTCCTGGTAAAATTCCTATAAAGATAAGTGCATGCAGAACGGATAGTATTCATGTCATTCACAGGGTATGAAAAGGTACGGTTCCTTGTAAACGTTTCAAAATCCTGAAGCCGGATCTTTACTGTGATAGTCCTCCCTTTCAAATTGAGATTTCTCATTTTCCGTGAAAGCCTGTCAGAAATTCGAAATAAAGTATGTTCGATGTATCTGTCAGATTCAACATCGCTGCTAAATGTAATTTCTTCACTGATCGATTTTCTGGCCACATCTATAATTACAGGTCTTTCATCAATTCCGTTTGCAAGATACCAGAGATGCAGTCCCCGTTTCCCAAACTCCTTGATAAGCCCCTCAGATGGGCATGCAGCTATATCACCGATTTTTTTGTATCCCAGGCCCTTAAGCTTTCCTACTGTTTTTTTTCCGGCTCCCCATAGATAATCCAATGATAGATCTGCAAGAAACTTTTTTTCATCTCCCGGCCGGCATATCATTAAACCGTCAGGCTTGCCAAGTTCAGATGCTATCTTAGCAATCGATTTATTCGTGGCTACTCCAACACTAGCAGTCAGGGAATTTCCTTTCTGGATACGATCTTTAATACGCTGTGCAAGAACATGAGAAGGCCCGATCAAGTTCTGTGTGCCTGAACAGTCCAGGAAAGCCTCATCAATACTTATCTGTTCAATAACAGGAGAGAATTCATGAAGAATTTTCATTATATGCCCTGATACTTCAAGGTAGCGCTCCATTCGCGGTCTTACAAACACAGCAGAAGGACATAGCCTGTACGCCTGGGAGATTGGCATGGCAGCGTGGATACCGTATTTCCGTGCTTCATAACTTGCAGCAGAAACGACCCCGCGCCCTTTTCCTGCCCGAGGGTCCGCCCCGACTACTAAAGGCCTATTCCTGTATTCTATCCGGTCAATTTGCTCTATAGAAGCGTAGAAAGCATCCATATCTACATGCACAATTACCTGTATTGCTTTATTTTTCATTTTTTTATGCTCTTTCTTAAAATATACCATTTTGTTACAATCGTCTCAATAATAGGTCGGATTTTAAATATGATACATTAAAAAAGCATTGCTGTATCCATTTTGGGCGGGTTTGAAACCGGGGAAGCCACTTTGTGCATGGAACAGGCACACGGGCTGCCCCTATATTAATATCTAATTCATGAGGTTATTAAGCATTTATACCCGGACAGAAGGACGGCATTTAATATGCCGGAGGCCGGACTTGAACCGGCACAGGGTATAAGCCCCGAGGGATTTTAAGTCCCTTGTGTCTGCCAATTCCACCACTCCGGCAAAAAAGGGTCAAAATGAGGGAAAAATTAGGCGGCAGTCGGATTCGAACCGACGAATAACGGTTTTGCAGACCGACGCCTTTCCACTTGGCTATGCCGCCTTATCTTTAGAAATAATATTATTTAACTGTTTTAATGTCAATATAAAAACCAAAAATAAAAATATACATATGCAGGTGGTCTTTTACTAACAGGTTTTTTCACAATACAGCTCTTTCAACAGCACTCCGCCATCCGTTTAGAAGTGCTTCTCTCTTTTCCCTCCCTGCAGCAGGATGAAATGTTCGCTCGATCTCAATCCGCTCTACGATTTCCTTCTTATTCGAGAAAATCCCTGCTTTCAATCCTGCAAGAAAAAAGACACCACGGGCTGTCGATTCTATAGACACCGGCCTTTCAATAACCTTTCCGAGAATATCAGCCTGAAACTACATTAAAAAATTATTCGCACTTGCGCCTCCGTCAACTTTTAATATATCAACCAGGATTCCGGTGTCTTTTTCCATACTTTTTATAACATCATAGGACTGATATGCTATGGATTCGAGTGACGCCCTCACGATATGCTCAAAACCCGAGCCCCGCGTCAGTCCGGTTATAATGCCCCGACAATCCATATTCCAATGCGGCGCCCCAAGGCCTACAAATGCAGGAACAAAATATACCCCGGCACTATCATCAACAGAAAGTGCAATCGTCTCAGTCTCCTGTACAGTCCTGATAATTTTCAGTTTATCCCGCAACCACTGGATAACTGCACCGGCTGTGAACACACTTCCTTCTATCGCATAAGTAATCTCCCCGTTAATATTCCATACCGGGGTGGTCAAAAGACCGTTTTCTGAAAAGTACGGACTGCTGCCTGTGTTCATGAGAATGAAACATCCCGTGCCATAGGTATTTTTCACCATTCCCTGATCAAAACAGCCCTGCCCGAAAAGTGCAGCCTGCTGATCACCCGCTACTCCCAGAACAGGAATTGATTTTCCGAATATTTCCTTCTTTATCTCACCAAAGTCCGCACTGGAGGGAAGAACCTCCGGCAGGATTTGTTCAGGGATACCGGTAAGTGTAAGAATTTCCTTATCCCAGGAAAGCGTATTTATATTAAAAAGCATTGTCCTCGAGGCATTGGTATAGTCAGTCAGGTGTTTACCGGTGAGGTTGAACAGGAGCCATGAATCCACTGTTCCGAATAGAAGTTTACCATCCCTGGCCTGCCTGTATAGATCAGGGTAATGCTGGAAGATCCACATCAATTTGGATGCTGAAAAGTATGCGTCAATTACCAGCCCGGTTTTTTTAT
>JAUVYC010000174.1 GCA_030603285.1 Spirochaetota bacterium | reverse complement strand
GTTTAAAACCTGCCCCCACATCCAAAAATATGAGCTTGTGAGCAAGCACCAGGGCCTGCCTAGCAGGCACCAGGGCCTCTGCCCCTACAATATTATCTATGCCCGTTGGCCAGGGGCAGCATGAAGCCTGTAAAGACTGCATTTTTTTTCATCTATCACAGATTTCAATCTGCTCCCAAGCTCAAATATGATCATGTCACCGACAATAGTACCGTAAAAATTATTGATTTCTTTAAATGGAACAGGAATAAAGTTATAACTTTCTCGTTTCTTCTGTCGATTTACACACAACACACTTATTTGTCTCCGGGATTGCCAAAAGCCTCTTTTCTTCAATCTCCCTTCCACAAATTACACATATCCCATATACACCCTCTTCAATCCTTTTAATTGCTTGATCAATTTTTAGCAGCCTCTCCAATTCCTTTTCGTTGAGTAAATTGCAGATCTGTGTTTCATATATACTATTGGCCTGATCGACAATATCTCCCAGTACCTTTTCACTGTCCATTTCTGCTACTATATACTCTTTTCCCCTTTCGATTGTTTCAAGAATTTCATCCTTATTATCAAGGATCTTATCTTTTATTTTTTCTAATATATTTCCGTTCATCTTCTCCTCACCTTTTTAATCTGTTATTTTATGCGCTTTAGCTCTTCCTCTTTCCGTATCATGCTATTTTGCGTTGAGAGCTTTTTTTGGTAGTACTTGAGCGCTTCATAGACTCTTCCATTTTTGTAAGCTCAATCTTCTCCTCTGCTGTAAGGATTTTTATAATATTAAGCAGGATTATCAGCTTCTCGCCAATCTTTCCCACACCCCTAAGATATTCCGCAGCAAGCCCTCCTATCAACGGAGGCGGTGGCTCAACCTCACTCTGGGCTATCCGTATCACCTGACTCACACTGTCAACAACCATACCGATGGATTTCCCATCCACTTCCACAATAATCACTCGGGTCATAATCGTGTACTCCTGTATCTCAAGCCCAAACTTCTCCCTCAGATCAATAATGGGAATGACATCCCCCCTCAGGTTGATTATCCCCTTGACAAATACAGGCGCTTTGGGAATCCTGGTTATCTCCCGTATTCGAATCACCTCCTTAACAGTGAGTATCTCAAGGCCGTACTCCTCCTTGCCAACCATAAAACTGATAAGCTGGGTAAGCTCATCAGCGGCTGCTTTGTCTTCTCTTGTATCTGCCATATCGCTCTCTCCTTTCTTATTTTATTGATAATAGCAAGTTGTTCAGTCGAATAAAGGTCATCATGCTGCCTCTTCTGGATCGGTGGTTGTTTGTGGGGGATTGTTATTTTGTACAAGTTTCAGATGAGGTTGCAAAGAGCTTTCTCCATGATGAGATGATTTTCCCCCTTGAATGACTTTTAACTTTACCGGCCATATTACTTTTTTCCCGATTCTCTGGTCTTTATCCTCGATCACCTTTTCTTCACCCTCACTTAAAGCCTTTTCATGCTCCTTATAAATCTTATCATTGTAGTTCTTAAGCACTCTGCCGATTGACTCAAATTTTGATTTCAGAATCGCTTCCCCAGATTGAAACTCCCGTATCATATGATCCTTTTCGCCTATTATTTTATTTATTTCTTCCAGAGCCATCTTTACGAGCATCAATTCACTTAAGGCATTTCTTAAAATATTTTTATAAAATTTATATGTATCTTCCATTTACCTATCTTTCTACAATTTTCTTTTTTATTAAAAAATCGTTAACCTATTATATTTCATATGGTTATTCAACAGTACTATATAGGCAAATTTGATGCCAGGAATGATCGTTTGATTTAACTCATTAATAGGATTTAAATTAGGTTCTGAATAAGAGAGAATGATAAGGACAAAAAGATACAACCTTCCTTGTCGATATTTACAAATATTTTGTGTAACTAAATATATAAGAGTATTTTATAAATGTACAAAAAATATTCAAAATACAATCTATGTTGTATCCTTTACACAGTTACATTAACTTCTTTCCTGATAATCTCCTTTATCGAATAGATCTCATCTATGTATCGCTGAGCTGACTTATCCCAATAGCAGATAGAACGCTCTGCATTACAGCGAGCTTTGTACAACAGAGCTTCATCCGCTTGTCTGAAAAATGTCATACACCGTTCCATAGCATCGTAAAAGGACTGCGGTGTAAAATCTTGAAAGATGAATCCGTTTCCTTCAATAATACGCCTTTTAACCTGTAGTGGATAAACTGTATCCCGCAAACCACCTGTAGCTCGCGCTACTACAAGACATCCGCAGGCAAAGGCCTCAAGCTGTGCTATGCCACAGGGCTCATACATTGAAGGCATGAGAAACACATCAGAAGAAAGCAGGGGGATACTCACATCCTGAAATCCAATGTTTACCGAGACGCTCCCGGGATAATAATCTTTAAGGAGCATTAATCCGTGTGCGTACTCCTCTCCTCTGGGATTACAGGGTGCTAATGGCCCACCTATTACACCCTGATAGCCAAGGTTCTTGAATATACCCTCCGATGCTTCCAGGAGCAGTTGAAACCCCTTCTGTTCAACCATCCGATGTATCATAGTGAAAAGTACTTTGTCAGGATCAACAGTAAGTCCATGCTTAACCTGTAAGAGCATCTTATTTCTCATCCGCACCAGGTTTTTTCTCCTTATATCATTTTCTACCGATTCACAGCAATATGCTCCCCGAAGCAGTTCCGGGTAACGGGTTTCAATCTTTTTTTGTAATTTCATATCTTCACTAACATGTTTAAGGAATCCAGGATAGTAAATTTTCACAAAACCGGAATCCTCAAACCGCTGCTTTGCCCTTGCAAGAAAGTCTCTGCCAACAGCATTACTGATCCCTATTACATTATGTAAAAGATGTTCAAGCCCATCACAGGAAACTTCAATCTGTTTTGCATAGGAAGGACTAACAGCAATAACCCGATCGGCGAATCTTACCCCCGCTGCCATACAGTTGATACTATCTGTATAAGATGGATCAGAAAAATCTACGGCCTGTGAGTAAGGGAGATTAAAGAGATGGAAAAGATCAGAACCCTTTTCATAACGAGGGTAAGAATCGAAATACTGCCATCCTACGTTATGAATGATATGGATAAAAGAGGTACGCTTGAAGTTTGGGTTGCCTGAATAGACATGATCGCCTTTTATTATACCGTTAAAAATCCCGGTAAATGCATCATTGGTAAATGTAAATAAAGGATATAGGCTAAAGGTTGTTATTACTTCCGCACAGGCACGAGAAAAAGCAATACGCCGCCGTAATTTTTCTTCAGCTGTATAACCCCAGTAAAGGCCGTCGAAGAACTCATGATGATCAAGCAGGTAGTACTTAATGCCATCTACTATCCCATAGTGGACTCCCACTTCATACTCGTTGTCCTGTATTCTAAACCGTACATTGGTACCTGTATAAGTAATCCCATAATTTTTTATGGACCTCTTCATCTTTTCCATTAATTTTTCTTCACCTTCTTGATAGATAGGGGTAATCACATACACTTCTTCTCCTAAGTTCGCTAATTCCTTAGGCAGTTCACACAATACGCTTCCGAGTCCGCCGCCTTTAGAGAAGGGTTCAGCTTCCGGAGATATAAAAACAAGAGGCCCACGTTTATTGTGCCCCTGAAGATGCATTCCCAGTTCCCTGAGTTCCTCTATCTTGTGCTGAGATAGCTGATCGATATATTTTAGAAGCTTATCGCCCGACTCGATACCATTTTTAAAAATATGGAAAAGTGTACGTTTCAAGCCAAGCTCAAGAAAATGATCATATTTATCCCGGAAGAGAGGGAGGAGGTGATCGGAGATGAAAGCCGAAAAATTGTCAAAAGAATCAGCGTGTGAAGCAATTTCGAGGAATGAGTAGTTGTATTGAAAATGTGATACATCACTGATTGAGCAGAGCCGGAAAAATGAATCCCTTAAAAATTCATGATAGAGTTCCCGATGATCTTCTAAAGTCTGACTGTAGAAGATCATTTGATCTTCTAAAGTCTCGAGATATAACAGCTTTACACGATCCGTATACGATACAACGATATGCAGCTTTGAGACACGAAGCTCCTTTCCTGTATAGTAGTTGTATTTACCCGTCACAGGTGAATACATGGGATCGACGACTCTGTAATAAGCGCCGTCATCAATTGGCAGCACCGGATTGTCAAACTGAAGCGCAGCCGGTTGATTATTACCAGAGAAGTTAAAGGCACCTATAACAATTTTCCCCTCTGTGAACTTCATCGCTGCCGCTACCATGGTGTTGTTGGCCCAGATAAGGTATCCCTTTCCTTTGTTCTCTCTGTGAAAGGTGTATAATTCTCTATAAAACCGTTCAAAGCCCCTGTGAGATGCTGATTCAAACTGGTTCCAGTTTACATAAATATTATCCAGATATACTTTCCATCCCTCACCCTCTGCACTCCCCTCATAATCCATGATAATGTTGCTCATAAAGGAGGTGAGCGCAACCGCTGCTCTCAGTCCCAGATATCCAAAGGTGCTCAGGACACGGTGTTCATCATGGTTCCCTAAAACACCAAGAAGCTCTGTGCCGGGTGGAAGAGCCTGCGGGAAGTAGTTGTCATAAAGATGGTATATCTCACGCACATCTGTCTTCCCATGAATGATGCTTTCACATATTTTAAAAAGTGCAGAATTGTACGGTATTATACCTGTCCGTGCAAGAACACGCTCACGTCCCCAGTAGCATTCCGCAATATTAACAAAGAACTTTTTTTTCTTTTCTCTCAACTTCTTTTCTATGGCGAGCATAAGATAATAGTGAAAAGGGCAGGCAATTATATCCCTGCACGCAGAATCGTAGTATCCCGTGGTAATAAAGTGATCGTCCTCCCTGTCGTTTACTATAATCGCTCCTTCCACCATCTCTTCATTGGTTCTCTTTTTACCATAAATATAGGGATAATTATTCTTTTTCATCATGATGGGCACTGCATGAGCAGAATCGAACCGTATCCCGTCTATGTCATATTTATCAATCAAGGTGAGAATCGACCCGGTAATAAACTCCCATACCTCGAACTTCCGGTAATTGAGCAGTTTGCCGTCGTTCCAGCTCCCATACCGTCCATCGGTAGACGCTCTAACCACCAGATTTCCACTATCATCGTAACACTTTACCGCATAGTTGGCCGGCACTGCTGTGCTTTTTCGATTTACATGCGGAACTATGTCCACAATAATCTTAACATCAAGTGCATGCGCTTTTTCTACAAGCTCTTTAAATGCCTTTTCGCCGCCAAGTGACGGCTCAATCTCAGTTAAACTCATGGGGGAAAATGGAGAGGGAGATGTGGCTTCAGGCGTCCAGTCCTCCCTGTTGCTCCCGCGTTTCTGCACACCAAGAAGGTAAAGTGCAGTGATTCTGTAGCGTTTTTTCAGGTCTTCCAGGTGAGCGGAGATGTCCGAAAACCGCCCAAGGCGGATAACCTCGCCGTTCTCATTGTAAACAAGACCCGGATGGTTGTTATCCTTCCAGTATACTCTCGTATGCCCGTGTATATCGGGAAAAATCTCCAGAATGACCTCTCCGCTGACATCGGGGATTATATTGATTCTTCCGCTGCATCCCTTGTTAATAAGCCATCTGGCTCCCTTTTTCTGTTTCTTAAACACGAGATAATCGTAATATCCGGGTGAATCAAATAGGTGGGACGCAGTAAAACGTTTTTCATTCTTATCATAATGGAGGTCCAGATCGATGAAATCAATATCACTTTCCAGGATGAAACTATGAGGCGATCTGCTGCGATATATTCTTACAAAATAACCTGTTTTTCTTACCGGCAGCTCAAAATCGAAATGGTGTGGTGCTCCCAGCCGGACGGTCACAAAATTCGCTGCAAGCGGTGCATCAAACTCCTTGGGTGCAAATATCCGTTCAAGAATAACATTGGCACGATTCCGCACCTCATGG
>JAUVYC010000288.1 GCA_030603285.1 Spirochaetota bacterium | reverse complement strand
GAGGCAAAAAGAGGAAAATCTTGAAAAGCGAAAGAAAGAGGAAATAGAAAAAGAAGAGGCCGAGGCAAAAGATGAACGGATGGCAGAGAACGGCGCCGAAACGAACCATGAAGAGGATGATAAGCAGTTAGATTTCATCGAAGATCTTGTCGAAGGTGAGGAGCGATGTGTTGAGCATGGTGGGGCAGCGATAACAGCACCTTTATTGGCTGAGTATGGTATAGCAGATTATATTCCAGCGGATGAAAAGGACAGTCGGTTTAGCAACGTAGAATTGGCAGTGACGTATGCCATGTTGAATGCAGGAGAGATAGCAAAAGTGGAGCAGGACTTCAAGCTGCTTCCGAGCTACGAGATGGGAGGAATGATCGGAAGGATTAAGATTCCTTCCCTTGCGCTGTATAGGAAACGCATACCGATAATAGCAGTTCAGATGGATATGCGGGATGTCATCCTTGAGACATCGAAGAGCATGCATGAGTTATTGTCCTTTTCCGATGTTGTTTATATTGATGGGCACTTCATGGCCTACCATGGGGTGAGTAATACTCTGTATGGTTATAATCCTCAGAAGAGGCTTGCGATGCACGGGAGGGAGTATTTCCTTGTGCATGACAGAGATGGCCTGCCGGTGTATGCTACTATTTCTGATGGTTATCGGAAGAGTAAGCATTACATAGAGGATGTGGATAAGAAGCTAAGGTATATTTATGGAGTTAAGAAGAAGGAGCTCTTAGAAGTATTTGACCGGGGAGGATATTCAAAGGAGTTCTGTGTAGAGATATCGGATACGATACGATTTATCTGCTGGCGAAGTGATGCGAGGAGTTTGCCTAAAGGAATAAAAGCTGCTGAGTGGGTAGAGGTTAATATAGAGCATCAGGGCAATGATTATGGTCAGGTTGAGGAAAAGACGTTTTATGCATGGGAAAGGAAAGCTGTGTTTGAGGTAGGGGGAAAGAAAGCTGCATTTCGGGAGATATGGATAAGGAAAGGCAGACAGACCTCACCGGTTCTATCGAATGATTTTGAAACCTCTCTTGAATATCTGGTACGCCACATGACCCGCAATCGGGGTGCGCAAGAGAACATGTTCAAAGAGTTAAATGGGTACACCCATCAGGATCATGGGATTGATAGAATACATTCCTACAGAAAGAAAGAGTTTACAGAGAGTTTTTTGTATAAGCAAGGCCTGGAAAATATTGAGAAAGGCATATGTCATGAGATTGACAATCCGGAACGAAGAGAGATCGGTAAAAAGATATCAGGGCTCAGAGCCAAGAAAAGCAAGATGTCAGAGCAAATATTAAAGTTTCAAAAAAAGGGGGTGGGTACACCCACCGGGAATAACAACAAACTTCTCAAGCTAAAAAGAAAATACACTGGTCTTGAGCGTCGGATAAACAATCAAATAAAAAGGCAAGATGCTTTACCGAAGAAGGTCAACCTGTTTGAGCGGATACAGGAAAATGGGATTGTAAGGCTGAGTGATGAGAAGAAATTGTTCTTTGATTGGCTTAAAATGAATGCGATATGGGCGAAGCGGGAAATCGTTGAAATTGTCAAACCCCTTTATAAAGATATTCGTGATGTGAACAAGTTTGTAAAATCGATCTTAAGAAGCCGGACATATGTCAGGAAAAATGGCGAAGTATTGTACGTATCATTTCCCCCGCAACGCTCGAAAAAAAGTGCCAGGGCCCTGAAAAAATTATGTGCCACTCTTAATGAATATGAAGACATTGACTTGGGTTTAAATTTAAAGAGAATGATTTTCAGCGTTCGGGGGTAATACTAATTTTGCCTTATTACCCGAGTTCTGAACTTACCTTTCATCTTTCAGCCCCCGTTATAGTTGAATTTAATGCCCGTATTCATTCGACCTCTTTTTATACTCTATGGTTTCACTGGTTTATTATTGTATCCCTGCCACAGTATTACTTGAGATTATCTTGCCCCATAAATTAAGACATTCTACTGGCGGTAATAGGTAAAGGCATCAACATTATTTTGCACCTGCCTCTATAAGTAGCCTGGCAATCTCTTTATATCCATTTTGCAATGCTGACATTTATACTGTTTGTGCATAATTATCCTGAGCGTTCACATCAGCCCCTTCCTCTATTAACCTTTTTACTTCATCATAATCACCCCTCCATGCTGACTGCATTAACCTTTTTGGAGTAGTTGCACAGCTACTAATAAGCATTACAGTAAAAACAAAAGTTAAGATTGATACTAACGTTCCGGCCTTCATTTTCAAGCCCCCTGTAGTATTTATTTACGAAGAAAGTGCAATTCTTTACACTAGCTTAAAATCTTTTATAATTGGTAATAGCAAATATTACATTCATTTAAATTTCTTCCCCTTACATTATTACTGATCCCGATGTGGGGTAATAAAATTTATGCACATATTGAAAATATATTATATTATTTTATTATTATCTTTAGCAAAATTTAATATTTATTTTTACTTTTGGAGGACATTTAATGAAAAAGGAATATAGAGATATAAAACTAATAAAAAAGTCTGTGAAAAATATTTTAGAAGTAATAAAGCCGGGAGATGTTGTAAATACAGATGGTAAAGGTGGAGGCCTATTTTTAAGGATTGGGTACTGGGGAATCAGGGCTCATCAAAAAGCTCTATTTAAAAATGGAAATTGGAGAGATACTCATACAACACTTTATTTTGATGAACATGATACGTTCTCAGTTGAACCACCAAGGGCAACATATTTACCATTAAAAAGTTATTGCCTGGATAATATATCCATTTACCGATATACCAAAAGGAATTTCAACAAAAAAGATATTTTAATTATGGAAAAAGCATGTGATGAATTATACGGAACATTTTATGATTTCGGACAATTATTGGATGTTGCAATAAATCAGATACTTGGATATGACCATGCGATCAAATTTAATATATTTGATTTCGGCAAAGGTCAGAAAATTTGTTCGGTAGGAATAAGAAATGCTTATGAAAAATTAAGAAAAACGGTAGAACCAGAAATGGAAAGATTGTTTAATAAATTAAATCCTGAAAAATGGACTGTTTCACAAATAGAGAAATTTGAACGCACAAATGTAGAAGCCACGTCACCAGCCCATTTTGC
>JAUVYC010000154.1 GCA_030603285.1 Spirochaetota bacterium | reverse complement strand
CGGGAGTTTCTCCAACGGGGCCCTCTTTTTTAATTTTTTCCTCTTCTCCTGTTTCCGTAAGGGAAACTTCCATAGCCAATTCTTTTTCCAATTCAGAGAGCTCAAACTCTTCCATTCCGGGTTCAGAAATCTGTGGTACTTCTTCTTCTGTTTCGATATCTTCCAGGTCCTTGAGCTCTTCTTCCACGCCTGTTGCAGGTTTTGCAGGCTCTTCAGCGCCTTTTTCGACCTCTTCGGTTATTACTTCCCCTTCCTCTTGAATCGGAGGCTTCTCTTCTTCTTCAAGACTCTCGATTTCTTCCAGCTCCGGTATTTCAAATTCATCAGGAGAAGGTTCATAGGCCTCTTTCTCCTCACCTGCTTCTTCGTGAACCCCAGGTTCAGGAGGCTTCGCCTCAAAATCAGGTTCCTCAACACCTATTGCCTCTTCTGGAACCTCTTTTTCTTTTTCTACCCCTTTCAATAATTCTTCGGGAGAGCCTTCTTCAACTCCAGGGTCTCCCATATCGAAATCACCCGGCAGATCAAAGCCTTCTTCCAGGGCCTCCTCTTCTAATTCAGCTTCCTGCGGAAGTTCCTCCTTCCCGAAATCAGGCTCTTTTGTTTCCTGCAAAACCTCTTCTTCAGGTATTATACCACCAGGTTCTTCCGGTGCAGGAAGCACTTCTTCCGCTCTCGCTTCTTCCTCTCTCTTCTTCAGGAGCTTCTCTTCCAGTTCTTTTTCCTCAGTGAGGCCTATCTCTATATCCTTTATGAGTTCTGAAAAATCGCCCTCCTCTTCTTTTTTGATTTCCTCAGGAGCCCCCTCTTCACCTTCCTGAGCAGTGGTTTCCGCTTCTTCTTCACCTCCCGCAACTTTTTCTTGCTCTATCTCTTTTTCCTCCCCGATGCCCTTCTCGCCTGCTTCTCCTATTTCAAGTTCAGTTTCCCCAATCTCTTCCAGCATTTTCTCGATTTTCTCAATATCTTTTATGTCAGGCACAATAATCTCCCGGTCAATATTAATTTCTATCGGATGCGCAATTAAAACACGTTTCTCTAATGCGGACAAGCCGCATTCACGATTATCAGTATTAATGTACTAATGCGGACAAGCCACATTCACGATTATCAGTATTAAGCGCCTAATATCATTATAGTACTTTTTAAAAAATAGTTTAGCAGCAATTGATAATTGCTCAATATATAATCATTCATTATATAATAAACTACTATTTAAAGATAAAAGCAACTTTTCTATTCTTTTTTTCGGTTTCATATAAAAGGGTATTATCCTCCTAACCCGCAGGATCGTAAATTCTGCAGCATGAAATATTCTTTATATTTTGACATATACAACAGCTTAGAGTATCTTAACAGGTAAATCAATCGCCTGCAAAGGTATATATACACCAGGATTATCAGAGGAAAGGTCAGTACATCAATCCTGATAATCATGAATGTGGCTTGTCCACATTAGTACCTTAATACCAATTTTCTTGTTTTTTCGGCAAGAAAATTCTAAAAATCAAGAACCCGGCTTGTCCGGGTTAGGGTAAAGAAGAGATAAGGAATGGAAATTATTATATCAGACAGGGTTAATGCAATCGGCCGTTATGCATTTGCAGATGTAGATAATATCGTAATGGAATTAAAAAAAGAAGGGATAGAACCTATAGATTTTGGAGTTGGTGACCCTGCATTGCCAACCCCTGACCTCATAAGAAATGCATGCAAAGAAGGAATTGAAAAAAGAAAATCTTCAGGATATCCCAGCTACATCGGAGATGCTGAATTCAGGAAAAAGGTAGCGTGGTGGAGCAGAAAGAGGTTCGGAATTGATTTAAACCCTGAATCTGAAATTATGTCCACAATCGGCTCTAAAGAAGCAATTTTTAACTTTCCCGAAACCTTTATCAACCCCGGAGATTATACACTTGCACTTAACCCGGGGTATCCGGCATGGTCGAGGGGCACTCATTTTGCAGAAGGAAAAACATATTTATTAAACCTTTTGCCCGAAAATAATTATCTCCCTGACCTCAAATCCATACCGTCTGATGTTGTGCGTAAGGTAAAGCTTCTCTGGATAAATTACCCGAACAATCCTACGACAGCATTCTCGACACAATTATTTTATGAAGAAGTGCTGGAGTTCGGAGAACAGAATAACATCATCATTGCATCAGATGAATCCTACACCGAAAATTACTATGATGAACCTCCATTATCGATTCTCCGGTTAAAAAAAAATGGAGTTGTAGTTTTTCAGTCACTCTCAAAAAGAAGCAATATGACCTGCTACAGGGTAGGCTGGGCTGCGGGAGATTCACGTATAATCAATGCATATAAAAAGGTAAAGCCTAATATCGATTCAGGTACTGCCACTTTTATACAGGATGCTGCTATTGCGGCCCTGGATGATGAGAAGCATGTTGAGAAGCTGCGGGATGATTACAGGATAAAGAGAGATATTATTGTTGATGCATTTACTGCTGTCGGTCTCCCCAATTGTGAACCGAAAGGCACAATCTATATATGGCAGAGGGTCCCGAAAGGATATTCATCACTGGATATGGCTAAAAAGCTCCTTGAAAAAGATACCGCTGTTGTAACAACACCTGGAAGCTGGCTGTCACAGGAAGTCCAGGGAATTAACCCGGGTGAGGGATTTATACGTCTTGCACTGGTTCCGGCACTTGAAAAAGTAAAAGAAGCTGCAAAAAGAATAAAAAATTTAAAGCTTTAAAACGTTTCCCTGCCATGAAAATTGAATATACGAAAAAAAGTATAGTCATTACATTCTCTTCTCCAAGGCGTGTGCTCAGTTCTGCACCCTATTCCGGCGGTTTCTATAAAACAGACACTATCGTTAATCTTCGCACGAGCTCCAGAAAAACCGATAAATATTCTCCGAATATACTCATCTCTGACTTTCTTAAAAAGAAAACCCTTAATACTCACGCAGTAGGCTTTCTTACGGCAGCTCAATTAGAATTTGCTCAATTTATTTATTTAAATGAAAAAGATATTAAAATATTTGCAATTGTCACTGGCGGTGCATCCAACGCCTTAAATATAGCTGAGAAATCACCTACAGTATTTACAGGGGAAGCTTTTCCAACTGCAGGGACAGTAAATATCATAATTATCACAAATGCCCGTCTTTCAAGTGACTGCTATGTATCAACTGTAATAACAGCCACAGAAGCAAAATCTGCAGCTCTCTTTGATTTACAGGTCAAGAGTGTTATTACAGGAAACCAGGCTACAGGTACAGGTACTGATGCAGTTGCCATCGTGTCCGGAGATGGGATGGACATTCAATATGCCGGAGGACATACCCAGTATGGACAGCTCCTTGGAGAGGCTGTTTATACAGGGGTAAAAAAGGCGCTATCCAGGCAAAAAGTGAAATATGTCAACTTTAATATGATCTGCGGTGAGTTCGATTTTTAATTACCCCTGAATGTGGACAAGCCACATTCAGGATTATAGAGATATTTTCCTGCAAACTAAAGTTTGTGCCTATTGGGCAAGAAAATCAGTAGTTAGGTACTACATTACGGATTGATAGAAAACGGAGTAAAATATGGAGCTGATGGATATCATTAAAAAAAGAAAAAGTGTGAGAAAATACACAGCCAAACCCATTGAACGGGAAAAGCTTATACAATGTATAGAAGCGGCGCGGCTTGCACCGAGCGCCGATAACTTACAGCCGTGGAGATTCATTGTTATCGATGACCCGGAGATGAAGAAAAACTTCTGCAGCCACATATGCAGAGGCATTTTTCGGCCTACCGGTTTTATTGAAGATGCACCTGTTATCATTATCATCCTTGCAAAACTCAATTTTATAATCCACAAAATCGGAAAAATAGTAATAAAAATAAACTTACATTTGCTGGATATTGGAATAGCCGGGGAACATCTTGTTCTGAGGGCTCAGGAACTGGGGATTGGCACCTGCTGGATTAATTGGTTTAATGCCAAAAAGGCGAATAAATATTTGGGGCTGCGTCGGAAATACAGGGTAGTTTCTCTAATTGCTATGGGATATCCAGCAAGGGGCGCAACCAAAAATAAGCCTGATCATCCAATTGAAAAAATCCTTTACTTCAACGATGATTTCAGGAAGGGTCTGCACTAATTAGTACCTTAATCCCGATTTTCTTGCTTTTTAGGCAAGAAAATCTTTTTAATCTTGAATGTGGTTTATCCACATTAGGGGCTATTCATGAATTGCCCCTACTATTTACCTCGATTTCTATCCAGATAACTATTATTCTAACTATTTCACATCTTCCCTCAAACTCACCCCGAATCGCCTGTTTTCAAGAAAAGGTAGTTTTGCCCTTGTTTTATCGATAATATCCAGGTCGATCTGGACAGTATAAAATCCTTCCTCGATTCCCATAGACGCAACAGTGATTCCCCATGGGTTTGCAATCATACTCCTTCCTACAAATCTTTTTCCAGTCTGGTTACAGCTCATCACAAAAATGATATTGTCAAGTGCCCTTGACCGGATATTCAGCTCCCAGTGATCGTGGTTTGGCTGAAAGAACGCTGCTGGTAAAAACACAATTTGGGCTCCGTGTAGAGAATAATAACGGAATATCTCAGGAAAACGTATATCATAACAGATCGCGACTCCGAATTTAAGGCCATCAAGCTCACCTAAGAAAGGCTTTTCCCCTTTTGAAATAAAAGAAGATTCACCATAATTGAACGCATCGAATAGATGCATTTTACTGTATTTTCCGTATAACTCCCCCCTCCGGTTAAAGACAAGGGCAGTATTGTATACCCTGTCCCCGTCCTTTTCGAAAATGGAACCTCCTATTATATTCACCGAATGTTCCCGTGCCAGAGAAGCGATGGTTTCAGTGATATCCGACGGAATTGTATGAGAATAATGAATCGCCTTTTCAGGTTTTGGAACAATTTCGAACATCTCAGGGAAAAGCACAAAATCAGGCCTTAAAACAACAGCTTCTTTGAACAGGGAAATGATCTTTTTTATATTTTTTTCGCAGTTATCTCCTGTTTCAATCTGAATTCCGCAGAGCTTAAACTTACTCATCTTTCCTCCAATTTTCTTTTATAGATTTAATTTCCGGCCATTTATTTTCTCTGAGATTAGATGAATATATTCAGGAGTGGTTCCACAGCAGCCGCCAACAATAGTAGCCCCTGCCTCTATAGACTCATCAAGAAATGAAATTAAATACTCAGATGACTGTTTAAAGGTGGTTTTACCATTTTTTAATACAGGCAGACCCGCATTTGGGTATAGAATCAGCGGAGCCGGAGTGAGACTCCTCATTTGTTTTATGACCTTAACGTATTCATCAATAAGTCCGCAATTCGCACCTACTGCATCAGTCCCGGCATCAATCAGCCGGTAGACTGTATCGGCTATTGAGTTCCCGAAAAGGGTCCGGAATTCACCTTTTTTTGTTCTATTAAAGACAAGCGATGCAAAAACAGGCAGGTCCGTCTCTCTTTTCAGTGTTTTGACTGCAATCTCAGCTTCCCGCAAATCGAGCATCGTCTCCACCAAAAATATGTCCACTCCTGCATCTGCAAGAATTGTGGCCTGCTCAGAAAAAGCTTTTTCAGCTTTTTTAGGAGAAAGGTCCATTTCAAAAATTTTCCCGGTAGGCCCCACTGAACCTGCTATATATCTTCCATCATTCTGTTTACTCTTCGTGTTTCTGAAAGTCTTCAGTGCTTCGATGGCGAGTTCGACACCGCCCCTGTTCAACTCCATTATGAGATGTTCTTTTCCTTTTGCCTGTAATTTTAAAGATGAGCCGCCAAGAGTATTTGTCTCTATAATCTGTGCACCAGCGATCAAATAATCGAGATGGATACCTTTTACAACTTCAGGATGTTGAATATTCCATTCTTCCGGCAGTTCTGAGGAAGTAAGCCCCTTATCCTGAAGGAGTGTTCCCATTCCCCCATCAAGAACAATATACTCTTCTGTAACAAGCTCCAGAATGCTTTTATTCATTGAATGCTCCGCTCCACATATTTTTAAGGGATACTATCAAACTACCCCTGAATCAATATAACATGAGATTTAAATAGTCCCTTCTTTAAGAGTATATTATTTTTTATAAAATAAAAAAGTATTTTTTTTTCATGATATCACATAACTTCCGTTAAAATTATTTGAATCAGCAATACTCATTGCTATTTTTGGGTATTGCCAAATCCCGCTCCTGAATTTATATTATAAAACACTACATTAAATAACCAGGATTTAGTAATGAGAGAAATAAAATGGTACATAGGATTATGTTTTTCTCTCATCACTGCCTTCCTGCTTCTTTTCTCTTTTCCGACATATAACATCAATATATTTGGTTTTTTTGCACTCATCCCCATCTTCATTATCGTCTATACATCAACCATCAGGAAAACATTAGTATATGGAATAGTGAGCGGCTTTCTCTTCTACTGTCTTTATCTTTTTTGGATGAATGCATACCTTGCAGTCGTTGGAGTTGTATGCGCCACATTAGTATATGGGGGATACTTTGTTATTGCGCTTCTTTTCATAAACCTTGCGGGAAGAGCACTGCCAAAATACAGGGCAGTTCTTACTCCTTTTATCTGGATCGCAATTGAATACATCAGGAGCTTCGGATTTTTAGGCTTTACGTTCGGCTCAATCGGGT
>JAUVYC010000042.1 GCA_030603285.1 Spirochaetota bacterium | reverse complement strand
TATCTATTTCAGTTCTTTTATGATTAAATTTTTAAAGTACATAATATACAAGGTTTTATACTTTTCGTCAAATATTCATTAATCCTTGAACAAAATATGGGAAAGAACATGTTTACAGATACCGCGTATCCTTTACTGCAATACAAGTTTACACCGATTTAAGTAAATAATGAAAAATAGTACCATTATTGAAAATATATGTCAAGAAAAAATATCATTTTTTATTAATAAAATTTCATTAAAAAAAAAGAGTTAAACAAGGAGTATAAAGGTTTGTACGCCAGGGGGCATTTGATCCCGAAGAAAGTTAAGAAAAATATAATGAATGGACTGCGCCTTATTCTCTTATCTCAAAACTGAAGGTATACATCTGATTATTACGCTCAAGATCCACACTGACAAAAGAATCATCTTTAATATTTTCCCATAATTTATACATCTGCTCAATCTGGTTTATTTCATGTCCATTTACCCTTCTAACAATGTCTCCGCTTCTTCCGCCAAGCTCATATATGATATTATTCTTTGGCACTCTTGCCAGCCTTAAACCTTCCATCTTCCCATCCGGCATATAGGGGCTTATTGCGATCTGGGTTAATATCTCATTGACTTTCTGAAACACCCTGCTTTCAACATCACTCCTGCTCAGCACCTTTTTTACCTGTTTTGAAGCCGAAAACTTATCAGCACTTCCGGAGCTCCGGACTATTTTTTCACTCCTCTGAGCCGTTTTATCACGGTATTTGTAATACATTGGAAGAATCACTGTATTTCTTCCATCATTTAAAAAAACCCGGTCTTTCTCTATTTTCACAATTTGTACATTCTCAAGACGGTCTCCCCTGTGATAAATTTCACTTGCCTGCTGTCCTGCCCTCCGTATAAGCGCAATTGATCTATCTCCGGACAGCAGTATCACACCGTTGAGCTCATATTTTTTTAACAACGGAGATAAGGAAACCGGAATGTCTTCAGTTTCCGTCCCGGCAGGTGCAGTCTCGTAAACGGAAAAAAGAGGCGATAAAAGAATGGAATTGTCATAACCGAAGCCGGCAGAAAATAAAACCTCTCTATTCTTGACCTTTTCTATGTTAGTATCAAGCTTATAGCTCAATAATTTTCTCTCAAGCATTGTACCTATCAGTTTAGAAGCCTGAAATAGCACAAATACACCTATAAATAAATAAGACAGAATAAATAGTTTTTTAATCATACCTTATAATTTAACACTAAAAAAGAAGAATTTCAATTAATACTCCTGCTGTCAGAAACGGTATCATGGGGAATTTAAAATCCCTTACTACTTTTCCTGTATAAATTAGTGCAAAACCTGATAAAATACCAATGATGGATGAAAAAATCATAATCCTTATCACTTCGACCATCCCGAAATGAAGGGAAACCCCGGGAATCACCAGTAAATCACCCACGCCTATGGGCACACGTTTTTTTATAATATATACAATGAGACAACTGATTAAAAGCAATACTGTTGCTGCAGCAGCTCCGTAAAGGTAATGCCGTGCAATATATGGCAATTTCCCCAGAAAAGAGAAAGACATCAAAACAATCCCTCCGGGGTACACGGGTATAATATCATAGGAACTGATTGCCCCGTAATCGATATCAACAAGGGTAAGATATACAAGCACTGTAATAAGATAGCAGTAGATGAAAAAGGTACAGCCAGGTCCAATATTCAAATACAGAGCTGCATAAATAAGGGGAATACTCAGCTCAAGAATAAAGTATTTCAGAGGTATTTTACTCCTGCAGTATCTGCATCTTCCTCCAAGCAGAATATAACTCAGTACAGGTATAAGATCATACGGCTTTAATCTTTTTTTACAGGATATACAGAACGAGGGGGGAGTCACAATCGATATATTTCTGGGTATCCTGTAGGAAAGACTTCCGATAAAGCTTGCAATTGATAAACCTACCAGAACAATGAAAATAAGTACCATAGTATTTTAAATTTATCTCACTCTGCTTGCACATTACGGGCAGGTTTGAAACCTGCCCCTACTTCAAATAATAATATTTTCAACTTTATCACTTTATTTTCTACAAAACAATACTTTTATTTGACAAATAAGGTTTGAGGAGTAAAATTTAGATAAACAGGATAGGCAGGAAAAAAATATGAAAAATAAAGAAAGATTAGTATGGATCATTCTCGTTCTTGTGTTGCTGATCGTGACAACAGCCTCAGGACTGAACAACTGGATTTTTGCAGGTGATGCTGAAAAAACCTATGATAACCTGAAACTGTTTAATGAGGTCTTCAACCTCTTGAGAACCGAGTACTACGATGAAATAAAAGTAGAGCCCGATAAACTCATTCATGGTGCCTTAAACGGGATGATTGAATCACTTGATGATCCTCATACTACCTATATGTCAAAGGATTTCTTTGATGAGCTTCAGACTGAAACAAAGGGCGAGTTTGGAGGAGTGGGTATCGTTATTGGTTTGAGGGATAAGTGGATCACAGTCATATCCCCGATAGATGATACACCAGCTGCCCGTGCAGGATTAAAAGCAAGAGACAAGATTATCGAGATCGACGGCAATACAACAGAAGGCTTTACAACAATGGATGCTGTGAAAATGATAAGAGGGGATGTTGGAACAAGCTTAACGCTTACAATAAAGAGAGAATCAGTAGAAGAGCCCCTCTATTTTACCATTGTACGGGGAGTGATAAAGCTTGAAACAGTAAAGTCAACGGTAATTGATAATCATATCGGGTATTTCCGTATAGCCCAATTCAGTGAGCCTACTTCAGATGCCCTGAGGAAGCATATTAATGAACTTAGATCCCGGAATATAGATTCCATGATTATCGACCTGCGGAATAATCCCGGGGGCCTTCTTAGCTCATCAATTGAAATAGCAGATATGTTTCTTGATAAGGGGACTATTGTATCGATAAGAGGAAGACTCAAAAGTCAAACCCAGACCTTTCAGTCCCATGAAAAGACCATTGCGCCAGACATTCCCCTTATTGTACTTGTAAACGAGGGCAGCGCATCAGGATCTGAGATATTTGCAGGTGCAATAAAAGACAATAAAAGGGGTGTCCTCATTGGAAAAAAGACCTTTGGAAAAGGATCCGTACAGACAGTAAGAGAGCTTCCGGATGGTTCAGGTATTAAGATAACTACAGCACTTTATTATACTCCTTCAGGAGAATCCATACACCATATTGGAATCGAACCTGATGAGATCGTAAAAGAAGTCGAGATCACAGAGAGTGAAATAGAAGCAATTAAAAAAGTGAATGAAATGGAACTGATAAAATCCTTTGTAAGGGATCATGAAACCTATACGGATGAGGATTTTGAGGGTCTTATGGAACAGTTGAGCCAAAACAACATCGAGATTAAACGCATTATCGTAAAACGGTTAATAAAAAACGAGCTTGAAAAAAATAGGATCCCTGATCTCATCGATCTCGAGTATGATCTCCAATTAAAACATTCAGTGAATATGCTTAAATCAATTAACCTTTTTCTCAAGGCAAAATCTTCATTAACGGTGAAATAAAACAGGTATTGATGGGTGGGATATGATAGAAGAGGTGGCAGTTCAATTTTAATATAAAAGGAGGAAAAGATGGTTATCTTTTTAGGTCTTGCGTGCTTAATTGGTGGATTTATTGCTGTCATGCCCTTATTTATGAAAAAATATACCGTATTAAAAAATATAGATGATAAAATATCATCTTACAAGATCATCATAGGACTTGCCATTTTGATTATTGGAGCTATAAAGTTTATTTTTCCATACCATCGTTCCGGCAATCCGCTGATCCCTATATTCGGAGATTTCTTACCCTCTGTTCTCGCTATCCTGCTGGGAGTGTTCATTTCGATTGAGTTCCTTGAAACTCTCAAAGGGGTTAAGAGCAATTTTGCCGGAAAACTGAAAAAAATGCTTCACAAGTATCAGTTTCCAATCGGTTTTGCCGGTATACTCTTCGGCATATTTCACTGGTGCTTTTATAAGATCGTCTTCTTTTAAATATGCTCCAGCCGAACCCTGTATATCCGGCCAGCACCATTAATATGTAGGGGCAATTCATGAATTGCCACTACTTACAATTAAACGGCAGTCAACCAATTTAAAGGCCGATATTTTCACACTATGTGAATAAATCCTTTTCCCCAACTACCTTGTTGAGTGAATATTCGATAACTCCGTCAGCGCCTAATTGAATAAGCCTGGGGATAAGCTCTCTAACAATCCCTTCCGAAATAACCGTTTCTACAGAAAACCACTCAGTGCCGTAAAGTTTCGCTATTGTCGGAGCGTTTAAGCTTGGTAATATGGTTATTACACCTTCAAGCTTTTCTTCCGGGACATTCATTTTCAGGCCCACCATATTTTCTGCATTCAGTGCTCCCCGCAGGAGAAGCGCAACCTGCCGGATCTTATTTTTTTTCCAGGAATTAAGCATACTGTTCTTATTGGCAATAAACTTTGTGTTTGTCTCAAAGAGTGTATAAATTATTCTTAATCCGTGTGCTTTTATCGTTGTTCCTGTTTCTGTTACTTCTACAATCGCATCCACAAGGCCTTCGGCAACTTTTGCTTCTGTAGTACCCCAGGAAAACTCAACATTTACCTGAATATTTCTATCATTAAAAAACCTTCTGGTATAGTTTACTAATTCTGTTGATATTGTTTTACCTGTCAGGTCCTCTAAAGTCTTTATATCAGAATTTGCAGGAACAGCTAATACCCACCTGGCTTTTTGAGTGCTTACCTTTGAATATACCAGATCTGATATCAATTCAACGTCCGCTTCTGTATCCATAATCCAGTCAAGTCCTGTCAGACCAGCATCAAGCACGCCGCTTTCAACATACCGTGCCATTTCCTGGGCCCTCACCAGTGAGCATGAGAGCTCATTATCATCAATAGATGGAAAATAGTTCCTTGATGAAACAGATATCTTCCAGCCAGCATTCTGGAAAAGCTCAATGGTCGCTTTCTCAAGACTCCCCTTAGGTATTCCTATTTTTAGTATATTATTACTCATGGCCTATCTCCATTGGTTTTTATTTTTTCAGGTAATTATTCATATTTATTAGAATATTTTTTTAAAGATTAAAGATTTTCTCACTGTCTATTATAATATCCTCTCCTTTTATCTTTCGATAAAAGCAGCTTTTATATCCTGTATGGCATGCTGCATCCCCTATTTGATGCACCTTAATTAAAATACAGTCATTATCACAATCAATTCTTATTTCCTTCACCTCCTGCAGATTACCCGATTTCTCACCTTTCTTCCAGAGTTTATCTCTCGATCTGCTCCAGTAGTGAACATAACCGGTTTTTAGTGTCTGCTCCCAGGCTGACATGTTCATGAATGCCATCATCAGAACCTCACCTGATTTGAAGTCCTGCGTAATTACAGGTATGGATCCATTTCCTTTTTCAAAATTGAGCTCTATCAATCCTCTTCTCCTTTCTTTCAGGCGATCTGATATTCTATTTACATTCCTCATGAAATTATTTCATAATATTACCCAATGCTTTAATAAATTCACTATTCTGTTCTCTGGTACCAATGGTGACTCTAATTGATGTATGCATACCATAGTTTTTTCCGGATCTTACAATTACCCCTCTTTTCATGAGCTCTTCTGTTATAAAATCGCCATCCTGTCCTGTATCAATAAGAATAAAATTTGTGCTGGATGGTACATAAGAAAGACCTAATGTATCCATGGCATTATATATCATCTTCCGTCCTTCTTTTGTATTTTCAATGGTTTTATTTAAAAACTCATTGTCCATTAATGCGCCTATAGCAGCATGCTGAGACACGAGACTTATATTAAATGGGAGCTTTATTCTATTCATGAGCCTGATAAAATCTGCATGCCCTATTCCGTACCCTACCCTGAACCCGGCAAGTCCAAAGGCCTTAGAAAGTGTTTTTATGATAAAAATATTTTTATAACCATCCTTATACATTGCAATGGTATCAGGGAATACCTCACGGTCTGCGAATTCCATATATGCTTCATCCATGATAATGATGATATTATCAGGAACCTTTTTTACAAACCAGGATATCTTTTTTTTATTCAATGCATGTCCTGTCGGATTATTCGGATTACAAAGAGCAATAATCTTTGTTTTTTCTGTAATCCGGTTTACAATGTCATCAAGGTCGATTATATACCCATCCATACGACTGGTAACAATTTTTGCCCTCATCATTTTAAAAGCTATCTCATAAATCGGAAATGTTATTCTCGGTATTATTACTTCGTCGTTATCATTGGTAAAGCTCATTGCGCTATAATAGATGATTTCATCAGCCCCGCTGCCTACAATAACATTATCAGGGCTCAGCGTAAACAACCGTGCAATTTCCTCCCTCAACTTTTTATTTGAACCCTCGGGATATATATTCGCCTGCGGCAGAATTTCGGATGCATAGGACAGAGCGACAGGTGAAACTCCAATCGGATTTTCATTGGAATTCATTTTGACCGGCTCCTTTACCATATATTTCTCTGCTACTTCTTCTTTTGGCTTTCCGCTCACATATGGCTTAATATCCAGCAATCCTCTATTCATCAGTGTGTTTACATCCATTGCTCTCTCCCTTTAGTAGGGGCAATTCATGAATTGCCGCTACAGTAAAATACGATTTATAAACCCATAAATAAAACTTAAATACACCCGATTCAGACGGCAGGGGAAAATCACCACTGATCTCTATTTTTCGGAGCAATGACTCTATGGGGAATGCCCTCGCGGGGCTTTGCCATAACAGGATCAACCGTTTCTTTCCATTTTAAATAGTGCTCGGTTAATTTATGCGCCTTTGATGCTTCTTCATTTTCATATGCCTCATAAAGCAAAAAACGCGCAGGATTGTCTATGCACTGTAAAACATCAAACCTCATATTACCCGGCTCTTTCAAAGATCCTTCATGATTTTTTACAGCAGCATCAATGAAATCCTGGATATGATTTTCCTTCACATACACAGTAACACAGCTTATAAACATTTCTTCTCCCCTTTTTAAAAGTAAACGAAACAAGCAGATTTCTTAACCATTCGAGTATAAAACCCATTAAAATTAATTTAAAAGATTATACATCAGGCCTGTATAAAAATAAATCAAAAATGGTGTGAAGAAAATCCTTTTAATACAATTGAAGTTATTTTCGAAAAGAAAATTCCGGATAGCCGCGCAGCAGTTGCCGAAGGAGGGACTCGAACCCTCATGAGGTTGCCCCCGCTGGATTTTGAGTCCAGTGCGTCTACCAATTTCACCACTCCGGCCTGGTTAATCTATACAGCCGTACTAATTCAAAGTCAAGCGCTTTGTTCAGGAAGATATAAATACATTGACCGCTTTTCCATATATGATTACTATTCTCACATTTAAAAATACTACATCATCAGCCCGGGAGCTCTGGCTATGACTATGGAAGCGTACCCATTTCAAAAAATTGAAACAAAATGGCAGAGGGAATGGGAGAAAAATAGCATTTTTTCGGTCCACCGGGATAACAAATCCCCGAAATTCTATTGCCTGGAAATGTTTCCCTATCCTTCAGGAAACATACACATGGGCCATGTACGTAACTATTCAATAGGTGATGTGCTCGCCAGGTATAAAAATATGAAAGGGTGCAATGTGCTTCATCCAATTGGCTGGGATTCATTTGGACTCCCGGCTGAAAATGCAGCCATAGAGAGGGGAATACATCCGGCAAAATGGACCAACAGCAACATTTCAAAGATGAAAAGCCAGCTCATGCTTCTTGGATTTTCCTATGACTGGAACAGGGAAGTTGCGACCTACAGACCTGAATATTACAGGTGGAACCAGTGGATATTCTTGCAGATGTATAGAAAGGGACTTGCATACAAAAAGGAAGCAGCCGTAAACTTCTGTCCCATGTGCAGAACTGTGCTCGCCAATGAACAGGTGGAAAACGGCGGATGCTGGAGATGCGGGAGCGAGGTAGTTCAAAAAAACCTGTCTCAGTGGTTTCTTAAGATTACTGATTATGCAGAGGAACTGCTTGAATGGCTGGATAAAATGCCGTACTGGCCTGACCGGGTAAAACTAATGCAGAATAACTGGATAGGAAAAAGTACAGGTGTTCTTGTAAACTTTAAACTCGATAATGAAGATTTCCCTATCTTCACCACACGGCCCGATACCATATACGGGGTTACCTTCATGGCAATTGCTCCTGAACATCCAATCGTAGGCAACGTTATCAGGGAAGCTGAGAATAAAAAAGAATTACAGAACTTCGTAGAAAAAGTAAAAAAAGAGGACAAGATAAAACGCTCAAGTGAAGATTATAAAAAAGAAGGCATATTTACCGGAAAGTATGTCCTGAATCCATTAAATAATGAAAAAATACCCCTTTATCTGGCAAATTTCGTGCTGATGGAGTACGGCACCGGGGCAATCATGGCAGTACCCGGACATGACCAGAGGGACTTCGAGTTTACAAAAATGTACAATCTACCGGTAAAGGTCGTTATTCAAAATAAAGATAACTCCCTTGATCCTATGACAATGACCGAGGCCTATGTCGAAGACGGCTTCAATGTTGATTCCGGGCCGATTACCGGCCTCCCAAACAGGAATGGAATAGAGAAAATTACAGACTATATAGAAAAAAAAGGACTCGGGAAAAGAGAGGTTAATTATAAATTAAAGGATTGGCTCATTTCACGACAGAGGTACTGGGGTACTCCCATTCCTGTTGTTTACTGTGAATCATGCGGTATTGTACCGGTGCATGAAGAGGATTTACCGGTGATACTCCCTGAAGATGTTGTTTTTTTAGAAAATGAAAACCCTTTAATAACAAGCGAAAATTTCCTTCATACAGAGTGTCCGGAATGTGGAAAGTCTGCCCGCAGAGAAACTGACACAATGGACACCTTTATCGACTCGTCATGGTATTTTGAGCGATACTGCAGCCCCGAGGATAAAAAAGCACCTTTTAAAAAAGATGACACGGATTACTGGATGAACGTGGACCAGTACATCGGAGGGATTGAGCATGCAATTCTTCACCTCCTCTATGCTCGCTTTTTCACAAAGTTTTTGCGGGATATAAACCTGGTAAGCGTTGACGAACCTTTTGAACGGCTGCTCACCCAGGGTATGGTGACTAAAGAAACACACTACTGTAAAAATGACGGTTATCTTTTCCCCTCTGAAATTAACAGCCAAAACATATGCAGCAAATGCGGCGAGGAGGCCTCTGTCGGCCGGATAGAGAAAATGTCAAAGTCGAAAAAGAATGTTATAGACCCTGATAAAATAATTGAACGATACGGCGCTGATACAACGCGCCTTTTCATACTTTTTGCATCCCCACCTCAAAAGGACCTTGAGTGGTCTGACAAAGGTGTTGAGGGGGCCTTCAGGTTTCTCAATAGGGTGTACCGACTTTTTTCTTCTGCAAAAGGCCTTTTTAACGGAAAGATTGAGCTTCTTGCCGCCTACGAAAAAGAGGCGCTTGTGAAAATAGAATGTACAGGGCTTGAAAAAGAAATTCTCTTTGTCACTTATAAAACAATTAAAAAGGTAAGCGAAGATATTGAAATACGCTTCCACCTCAATACCGCAATTTCTTCCATTATGGAAATGGTCAATTATTTTTATACCATCTCAGCAGAAAGCACAAAAGGGGATGAAACACTACTTTTCGCTTACCTGCATGGGTTGAAAACAATCCTCATTCTTCTCTCACCTTTTGTCCCGCATATAACAGAGGAGCTCTGGCATGAAATAGGATATGACAGATTTATTATTCATGAACACTGGCCAGACTACAATGATAAACTCGCAAAACAGGATACAATAACAGTTGTGGTTCAGGTAAACGGGAAGCTCCGTGAACGCCTTGGGGTTCAGCGAGACACCGAAGAAAATGCTCTTAAAGAGCTGGCTTTACAGAACGAAAAGATCAGGAAGCACATTGAAGGCAAAAACATCGTGAAAGTGATTGTTGTTCCGAACAAGCTTCTGAATATTGTTGTTAAATAAAGAAGAGCTGTAAATTTCCATCCCTGCTTAAATAAATTTTCCCGGTTCACCTTGACTACTACACTATTTTTACTTATCGTAATAAAAATTATATCCTATGCCAGGGAGAATTGATCTTATGGGAATTAAAGTAGCTAAATTCGGAGGGACATCGCTTGCTGATGCAAATCAAATCCGTAAGGTACAGTCAATTATTCTTGCAGATAAAGAACGCCGGTATATCGTGCCATCAGCTCCTGGAAAACGTTACAGCTCAGACAGGAAAATTACCGATCTTCTTTACCTGTGCCACGCGCATGTTCAGCAGAACGTGCCTTTCAATGATATATTTAATATAATCGCAGATCGGTATCTGGAAATCGTAAGAGACCTTGATCTTTCTCTTGCCCTGGTGCCGTATCTTGATGAAATCAAGCAAAAGATCATAGAAGAGGCGTCCGCCGACTTCACCGCAAGCAGAGGGGAATTCCTTATTGGAATTATACTCGCTGAGATGCTTGGTTATGATATTGTTGATCCCTGTGAAATCATTTTTTTTGATGATTCAGGGAAACTTGACGAAAAACGTACTGAGGAAGAAACAGAAAAACACCTCTCCCTGTACGAAAAGGCAATTATTCCCGGCTTTTATGGGAGGATCCATGATTGTAAAATAAAAACCTTTCCGCGGAGTGGGTCCGACATCACAGGTGCAATAGTTGCAAGAGGTGTGCATGCTGATGTTTATGAAAACTGGACAGATGTTTCAGGGCTTCTTATGGCTGACCCGAATATTGTTGACAACCCCAAACCGATAGATACGATAACCTACCGTGAACTTCGGGAAATTGCATATATGGGTGCACATGTCCTGCATGATGAGGCTATCTTCCCGGTTAGAGAGGCAGGGATTCCCGTGAAAATAAAAAACACAAACATGCCGGGTGATCCGGGCACTCTTATTGTGAAGGATGCAGACCCCATTACCCATACCGGAACAATTACGGGAATTGCAGGCCGAAAAGACTTTACTATCATAGTGATTGAAAAAGCGCTCATGAATACAGAGATTGGGTATGGGAGGAGACTTCTCTCTGTACTCGAAGTAAACGGCATATCCTTTGAACACATGCCTTCAGGAATTGATACCATTTCATTGGTGATTTCTGATTCGTGGCTTTGCTATAAGCTCGAAAAGGTATTGCAAGAAATAAAATCTGACTGCAAGCCGGACTCAATTGAAGTCTACCCCAATATGGCACTTATTGCAACAGTCGGAAGAGGCATGGCCTATACACCGGGTATAGCAGCAAAGCTCTTCACTGCCCTTGGAAATAATAATGTAAATGTACGCATGATAGATCAGGGCTCGAGTGAAATAAATATTATTGTCGGTGTGGAAACTGATGATTTTGAAACTGCTGTAAGGGCAATTTATAACGCTTTTGTGAAATAGGATCTTTTTATATCCCTTTTGCTCCCAGCCTGTAATTCCACCGATCATATCATACACTTCATTAAACCCAAGATCTTCCATCAGGTTGAGTGTCTTAAGACTCCGGACGCCTGACCTGCAGTATATGAGATAGGTCCTGGTTTTAGCAAGTTTTTCGAGCTCTTCGCGGAAAGAATCAGAATAAAAATCAATATTGATCGCATTTTCTAAATGGCCGGATTGATATTCTGAAAGAGTCCGGACATCCAATATAGTAAAATCCGGGTTATCTTTATTTTTTTCTATTAGCTCTGCTGCTTTATCTACATCAATACTCTCCAATACTCTTGATTCTGCTCTCTGACTGGCTTTAATTCCAATCCCGGGATAAACAAAAAAAAATATTAATAAAACACCCGAAAGCAGCACAGAGTATTTTTTCATTTTCATAACCATGATCAGTTACTCCTTTTAATTTTACAGATACTGTCAAACTTCAAGGGGAGGGCTTAAAAAATAAAATTTATCCTAAAAGGTCTAACAGTTTTTTTTCAACTTCGTCCTTCGTATATGTCCTGAAAAAGCTGTCTCTTACCCTGGAAATATATGGTATTCCCTTAAGATATCGGTGAATATGTCTTTTTACTTCCCTTACCCCTCTCACCTCTCCTTTAAAATCAACAATCATATTCAAATGTTCAAGTGCGCACTTTATTTTTTCGTCCTTTGTAGGAATTTCTGTTTCTAGCATTTGCGGATATATTTTAAGAGCCTTAATAATATTCTGTAAAATCCATGGATTCCCTATTGCTGCCCTCCCCACCATTACAGCATCACACCCTGTCTCTCTGATCATCTTCACTGCATCTTCCGGTGTTTTTATATCACCATTCCCGCATACAGGGATTTTCAGAATCGATTTAACAAGCCCGATATATTTCCACCTGGCATGTCCGCTGTATTTATCCTGTGCCGTCCTGGGATGGAGTGTTAACAATGATGCTCCTGCATCCTGGGCTGCAAATGCATTTTCAACGACATTAATCGTATCCTCAGTTAAACCAAGCCGTATCTTTACACTTACCGGGTACATTGAAGCATCTGTACATGCCTTTACAAGACTATAAAATAGTTGTGGGTCACCGAGTATTTTGGCCCCTGCACCCACATTCATAACCTTTTTAACTGAACATCCACCGTTTATATCAACAATATCAGCGGGAAAATCACTGCATATCGAGGCAGCCAGACTCATGATTTCGGGATTTGAACCAAATAACTGTATTCCCGCAGGTCTCTCTCTTTTTGAAATCTTCAGTAAATTGAGGGTTTGCCTACTGCGGTTTACGAGGCCGTGGGCACTAACCATCCCGGTAAAAGTCAGGCCTGCACCAAACTTTCGCCCAAGAATACGGTAACTTCTGTCACCCATTCCGGCAAGTGGAGCTAGAAATACATTATTTTCTGTTATAAGATTGCCTATATGAACTCTCTTTAAAAGAGACATATTCTCACAACTTCAATATTTGATAAGATTCAACAGTTCTCTCAATAGTACCCATTGAATTCCAATAAATACAGAATATTATAGTATCTTTGTAATATCATCTTTCCCCGTGGGATGAATAGCTCTTTTCTTATTCTGCTCTACTGCATATACATCCCCACCCTTTTTTGAAAACTCTCCAATTCTGCTCAGATATGGTATGCCGTTCATTCTCATATTGAATGAGCCCTCAAGGTTTGCGCTCTCCTCCCTTGATACCGAGATCAGAAGTGAGCCTGATGCAGTTGAGCTGAATGGAGAGATAC
>JAUVYC010000187.1 GCA_030603285.1 Spirochaetota bacterium | reverse complement strand
CCAAAATTAGTAAAAGAAGTTGAACTCACCATTTATGCCTACGATTCTTTCGTATCAGAGTGGGGCCCTGCCGGGAAGGTTATTCCAAAATTTGAGAAAAAGTATAACGTTACTGTGCAGGTAATCTCTGTGGGGGACGCCGGGCAGGTTTTAAACAGGGCAATTCTTGAAAAAAAGAGACCCAAAGCGGATATCATCCTTGGAATCGACAACAATATGTTGTCAAAGGCTCTTGATACCGGGATACTCGTGCCTTACGTTTCACCGAATCTGAAACTTATCCCTGAGGAGCTCATTTTCGATAAAACCCACCATATTACTCCCTTTGATCATGGGTACTTTGCCATTGTGTACGATTCTATGAAGCTCAAAAACCCGCCAAAAAGCTTTGAGGAGCTTTTAAGACCTGAATTCAAGGACAAATTAATTCTTGAAGACCCGAGAACGTCAAGCCCGGGCCTTGGGTTTCTTCTATGGACGATCAAAGTGTACGGTGAAAATTACCTCCGCTACTGGGAACGCCTGAAACCGAACATACTGACCATAACAGAAGGCTGGGATACTGCTTACGGGCTTTTTACAAGCGGAGAGGCTCCCATGGTTTTAAGCTATACGACAAGCCCTGCATACCATGTAGAGTACGAAGACACCACCAGGTACCGTGCGCTCGTATTCAGGGAAGGGAATTACCTTCAGATAGAGGGAATGGGTATTTTAAAAAGATCAAAGAATATGGAACTTTCAAAAAAGTTCATCGATTTCATATTAACAGAGGATTTTCAGGAGGAAATTCCGCTGACGAACTGGATGTTCCCGGTTAACCCCGGGGTAAAGCTGCCCGATTCGTTCAGTTACGCGCCTGCTCCCGACATAATCCTATCTATGGATAGCTATGAAATTCAGAAAAACCAGAAACGGTGGATCGATGAGTGGCTGAAAGTAGTGGCAAAGTGAGGACTGCTAAGTGATAAAGCGGCTGAATACCGGTCCCCTCCACCTGCATGGCAGTACTATTTTTTTAAAAAAAAAGACACAGGTGAGAGGGGACATTTTTATCATTATCTTTCCCCTGCTCTTTCTCTCTATCTTTTTTTTCTATCCTTTAATCTCAATTCTGACCGAGGGACTGACTGACGAAGATGGAAGATTTACGTTAGGTCATATCATCCTAATTTTATCCGAGCCATACACACTCCGCATTATTCTTTTTACCATAGAACAGGCACTGCTCAGCACTCTTGCTTCAATCCTTCTTGGACTTCCCGGCGCATACCTCCTTGCACGATACGATTTCAGAGGAAAGAGCATTATCAAAGCAATCACAACCGTTCCTTTCGTACTCCCTTCTATCATAGTCGTTTTGGGGTTTGTAATCTTTTTCGGGAACAACGGGGTATTAAACCGCATGCTCATGGGAGCTTTTGGTCTTGAAAATCCTCCTCTCAAAGTCCTGTACTCGATGAAGGCTATTATTCTCGCCCATACTTTCTACAATTTCCCGATCTGTATACGCCTTGTCTCTGCCGTGTGGAGCAGGATAAATCCGAATCTGGAAAAGGCAGCCAGGAGCCTTGGAGAAAGGGGGGGGAAACTGTTCGCAAATATTTTACTCCCCCAGATTATGCCTGGCATAATGGCAGCAAGCGCACTTATCTTTATATTCTGTTTTACGAGCTTTGCGATCATTCTTGTTTTAGGCGGAGGCCCGAAATACTCCACAATCGAGGTTACGATCTACAGGCTCGCCAAGGTGAGCCTCGACCTTAAGGCTGGAAGCGCCCTGGCTATCATAGAGGTTGTGCTTTCTATTTTTTTTATGTATGTGTATATCAAGCTGCAGCAGAAGGTGAGCTTCGCCGAAAAGGTAAAGCTTCAGTACGAAAGGAAAAAGCTTTCGAGCCTGCTGCGGTCTCACTATGGAATACCGGTTGTTCTTTACCTCATTGTAACTTTTCTTGTTATAATAGCACCCATGCTCGCTGCAGCAGGGCGTTCTTTTGTTGGCCGCTCTGACTGGACCGGGCAGACTTCCTTTACCCTGGAATGGTATAAAAGAATTTTTACTGATAAAGGGACAGGTTCTCTGGCAGTCCCATATTTTTCAGTAATCAAAAACAGCCTTTTTTTTGGCCTCATGACGGTCCTTTTTTCACTACCCCTGGGTACGATGATTGCATATATTTCGACCAGAAAAAAGTTTCCCGGCCGTGGAGCTCTGGAAACACTTGCAATGCTTCCTCTTGGAGTATCCTCAATCATACTGGGACTGGGGTACATAAAGGCATATCAGACCTTTCCTCTGGATATTACGGGGAAGTGGTATGCCATCGCCTTTGCCCATACGATTATTGCATGCCCTTTTGTAATAAGGTCTACTACAGCAGTTTTCAGAAAGATAAATCCACGGCTGGTACAGGCGGCCGTGAGCTTAGGGGCTACACCCTGGAAGGCCTTCTGGAGAATTGAGCTTCCCCTTATAAAATCAGGAATCATCGCAGGAGCAACATTTGCGTTTGCCATTTCAATCGGTGAGATCAACGCAACACTTATGCTTTACAATCCGGATCTCACAACACTCCCAATAGCTATTTACAGGCTCATTTCATCGTACAACTACTTTGCAGCATGCGCACTGGGGACAATTCTTATGGTCATCTGTTTTCTTGTTTTTCTTTTTATAGATAAAATCGGCTTTGAGGTTACATAGATGAGTTTAAGGCTTACTGGCATAAAAAAACATTATCCTGATTTTAAAATAGATATTTCATTCAATGCAAACGATGGAGAGATCCTCACACTTCTCGGACCAAGCGGGTGCGGTAAAACAACAACCCTTCATATAATAGCAGGATTCATAGAGCCGGGTGAAGGCAGAATCTTCTTAAATGACCACAATGTGACCTATCTTCCTCCTCACATGCGGAATGTAGGCCTTGTTTTCCAGGATTATGCACTTTTCCCTCATATGAATGTTTTCAGCAACATTGCGTTCGGCCTCCGGATGCATGGGTGGAGTAAGAAAGATATGGAAAAAAGGGTAAAAAATCTGCTTCATCTTATACGGCTTCCGAAATACGAAAACCGGATTGTGACTGAGCTTTCCGGGGGTGAACAGCAGCGGATTGCACTCGCCAGGGCTCTGGCACCAAATCCGGACATCCTGCTCCTCGATGAACCACTTAGTGCCCTTGATGCGCTGCTCAGAAAGGAGTTAAGGAGTGAAATAAAACGTATACAGCGAGAATTGAAGATCACAACAGTGTATGTAACACACGATCAGGAGGAAGCGCTTGCACTATCCGATAAAATTGTTGTGATAAATGATGGGCACGTTGAGCAGGCCGGGACCTCATACGATATATATAACAGACCGAAGACACGGTTTGTTGCACATTTCGTAGGTATTACCAATATGATAAATGCCCGTGTAACCGGTTCGGATGGATATTTTACCGAGCTAACGAGTCCCGAAGGAAGTTTTACCGTTCATTTTCCAAAAAAACTGGCCCGCGGTTCTGATGTTGTGCTTTTTGTCCGGCCTGAAAAATGTTTGGTTAAAAAAGATGGCAAAAACATGAATACTGTATCTGTAAGAATAATTAACTTTGAATATCTTGGAGACAGCACTGTTATTACACTCAGCTTAAAAAACCATATATTTACTGCAAAACTTTTCGGTACATCATCATTCACAGTCGGCGAAACAGTGAAATTAACATTTGCTCCTGAGGACTGCTGGATTCTTGAAAATACACAGGACGTTTAATCCTGACAACCGCCCGGCCAGGTGCGTTGAACACCTGAGAATGTGTGTAAATAATGAACGATCAACACTATTCAGGCGGGTCCAGAAGCTTTGCGATCATTTCCTCCCATTTATCCTGGAGGTATCGTTTAAAAACGTACTCTTCATGGTAATCGTGGGCGATTTCATCAACGGCATGCAACATATCCTGAAAGAGACCCTCTAAAAGCGGGTACACTCCTTTTGGATGGTCCAGCCCCCTGGGAAGATGAAATTGTGGAGAAAAAAGGGACTCTTTCAATTTTTCAAGTACACTGTCTTCACCTATGCTTATTAGGGCATTCCGGTTGTTCTTTCTTACCTGAAGTATTTTCAGGGTATCCTCAAGCGCCTTTTCGGGGATATATGCAGGAATACCATCCTTTATTCCCTTCACAGTAATATTTCCAAGCTCCCTGCACTGTATATAGTCTTTTATCTCGATATAGGTGGCTTCAGTAATCAGTATTTCCCCGGGCTTCGCAGCATTCTCCATTCGGGACGCGATATTCACTACATCCCCGAAAATATCACCATCTTTCCGTATTACGGGACCGGTATGAAGTCCGATTCTTACAAAAAACCGCTCTTCGTCGACAGTATACCGGTTATGGCTGTTCACCTCTTCCTGTATCTCAAGAGATGCGAGAACTGCATTTATTGGATGGCGGAAAGCTGCAAGGATACCGTCCCCCATTTTCTTGATAATATGACCGCCAAAGCTTTCAATAAGTGGAATGACAATGTTTTCGAAGGTTTTTACAAGGGATATAAGGCTCGACATGTCAACCCTTGATGAGCGGTCTGTATACCCCTCTATATCAATAAAAAAAACTGTCACAACCTGAGAGTGTTCACGCCGGAACCTGAACTCAATCTTGGGATGATGGATAAGACTTTCTTTTTCATAAAAAACAGCTCCTTCTCTCTTCATATCTCCTGAAACCCGGCTCCCGTAAGCACTATCAAGGTAATCCATGAGTGTCCTCTTCACCTCATTTGAAAATGTTCCTGCACAAAGATCGGGCAGAATTTCCCGGATAGTTTCATGGATTCCTCTATTGTTCAATTTTATTAGGCTTAAAACATGCGGAAGAACCTCAAGAGACATCATGTTTTTTACCCTTAAGAGTACCTGGGGGAGTACAGACTCATCCCCTGAATCAAGCCAATCTTTCAGGATCTTTATGGCATAATCATCTCCCAGTTCAATGAGTGTGAAGACTGATTCAATCTGAACCTGTTTTTCCTTATCCTCAAGGAGTAGGTAAAGACGGTTTGTAAATACATCCATCGGTATACTATTATCTCTCTTTCTTAATTCCTTGAGGATGCGAATGCCGCTTATTTTCGTACTGATCTCTGTTTTTCTGGTAAGATCAAGTAAAGCGTGGAAAAATGTTGAACCACAGTAGCGGGATATAATTTTTTCGGCTCTCTCATTAAGTACGTTATCAGAGGATTCTTCAAACAGTCTTATCAGGGCCTGCGGCACTTTCTCAATGCCGGAAAGGTCCATAGATTTCAGTGTATCCAGTATCATGCACTTTGTATCGATTTCAATGTCCGGTAGAATGATTAAATAGAGGAGCGTGTCTATAACATCTTTTGGAGTTAAAAAACGTGCTCCCCGGATGTATCCGCGTTGAATTTCTTTATTTTGTGTCATAAGTTTAAAGAACTGCTGAAAATCAAGAACAATATTCTTCGAGGAAAGCTCACACAGGGAGATGATACACGTTGCCTCAAGATTCACTATTTTTTCTTCACGGGAAAACTTAAGTATTTCCCATATTTTCTTT
>JAUVYC010000189.1 GCA_030603285.1 Spirochaetota bacterium | reverse complement strand
GGGGATACACTAAGAGACATACTCGATCCGCGTTTGAGAGGTGAATTATAATGATTATTAATAATAAAAAATATTTATTGGGAGTTAAAGATCTGAAGACTTATTTTTTTACCGAAGACTGAGTAGTAAAAGCAGTTGATGGAGTGGATTTTGAGGTCTATCAGGGAGAAACCTTAGGTTTAGTGGGAGAATCTGGTTGTGGCAAGAGTGTTACTGCCTTTTCTATATTGAGATTACTTGATTATCCAGGAAAAACAGTTAATGGGGAAGTAGTTTTCAAAGGTGAAGAGTTATTAAAGAAAGACAAGGCTGAAATGAGGAAAATAAGAGGAAAAGATATAGCTATGATCTTTCAAGAACCTATGACTGCTTTAAATCCTGTGTTAACGATAGGATTTCAAATATCAGAAGCCTTGATGATGCATTTTAAAATCAGTAAAGAAATGGCAATGAAAAAATCGGTAGAACTACTAAAAAAAGTAGGAATACCCATACCAGAACAAAGAGCAAATGAATATCCTCATCAATTAAGTGGTGGGATGAGACAGAGAGCAATGATTGCTATGGCTCTATCCTGCAGGCCAAAGCTGCTTATTGCTGATGAGCCTACTACTGCTTTGGATGTTACCATTCAGGCTCAAATTTTAGAGTTAATCAAGAAAATAAAAGAAGATATAGGGATGGTCGTAATGATGATTACTCACGATTTAGGAGTAATTGCTGAAATAGCTGATAATGTAGTAGTAGTCTATGCAGGTAAAGCAGTGGAGTATGCTGATGTGAAAACGATCTTTAAAGCCACCAAGCATCCTTATACCCAGGCCCTTTATAATTCTATTCCCAGTTTGACTGATAGCAAAAAGAAAAGGCTGGAAGTTATTTCAGGAATGGTTCCTAATCCGCTGGAATTCCCCTCTGGATGCAGATTTAATCCCCGCTGTAAATTTTCTAAAAGTTTGTGTAAAAGAGAAGAACCGGAATTAGTGGAAATAAGCAATAATCATAAGGTACGCTGCTTTCTTTATAATAGAGAAAAAATAATTACATAGACACAAAGGTTATTTATGAGCGCAAATAAATAATAACCTGGTTTTTATTTTAAAAAGGGCGTTTCTAAAAAGGCTTTAAGAAAGGTTATAATCAGGAACAGGAAAATTTGGATAAGAAAATCTTGCTGGAAATTAAGGGAATAAAAAAATATTTTCCTATTCGAAGCGGAGTATTTTCAAAAATCGCAGGCTATGTTCAAGCTGTAGACGGAGTAAGTTTTTACATCAAAAAAGGAGAAATTTTTGGTTTGGCAGGGGCATCCGAATGTGGAAAGACGACCACTGGCAGACTGATTCTAAGACTTTTCGAGCCTACAGAGGGAGAAGTGGATTTTGAAGGGGAAAACATCTTTAAATTTGGTAAAGAAAAGATGAGGGGCGCAAGGAGGAATATGCAGATTATTTTCCAGGACCCCTTTGCTTCTCTTAATCCCAGGATGACGGTAGGAGATATCATAGGGGAGCCTTTAATCATTCATAAAATAGTCAGAGGGAAGGAGAAAGAGAAGCGTGTAAGTGATCTTTTAGAGACAGTAGGAATGGAGCCTCGTTATAAGAAAAGATACCCTCATGAATTTAGTGGAGGACAGAGACAGAGGATAGGTATTGCCCGGGCTTTAGCATTAAATCCAAGGCTGGTAGTCTGTGATGAGCCGGTTTCTGCCCTGGATGTCTCTATTCAAGCCCAGGTGATAAATTTATTGGAAGATCTTCAGGCCAAATTTGGGTTTACCTATCTTTTCATTGCTCACGACTTAAGTGTGATAAAACATATCTCCAACCGGGTAGCTGTAATGTACCTGGGTAAGATTGTAGAATTGGCTGATACCGAAGAGCTATTTAGCAATCCTCTGCATCCCTACACCGATGCCTTGCTTTCTGCTGTGCCCATAGCAGATCCCACTCTGACGCGAAAGCGAATAGTCCTGGAAGGTGATGTGCCCAGTCCTATTAATCCCCCTTCTGGCTGTCACTTTCGTACCAGATGCCAATATACAAAACCTGTTTGCAGCAAGGAAGAGCCTCTCTTAATGGAAATAGCGCCAAAACATTATATTGCCTGTCATTTAAAAAGCTAAATATAAAATTGGTCAATAATAATTTTAAAAATTTGCAGGTAAAATCACTCTTTTTAAAAAATGATGAAGTTCCATTTATATTAATTTATTAAGGTGGGTGTTGTAAATGACCATATTACAACATGTTTCCGGTATCGTGAAATTATCGAAAAACATTATTCTTCACTGCCAAAAGGAAGCCACCTCCTTTGGAGGTGGTCTTTTACTTTTTCGGATATTTTTTCAACATTCTATTGACATAAAAAAAAAGGAATTGTATAATTTAAAACTATGCAAACGTGTGCAAAGAGTAAGGTATGATTTCAACAATAAAAGATCTTGCCAGAATAGCGGGAGTAAGCCATTCGACTGTTTCCCGCAGTCTGAATGACAGTTCATTAATCTCAAAAGGAACAAAGGAGAAGATACGCAATTTAGCAAATGCCCACCATTTTGAACTTAACGCTAATGCACAAAGCCTGAGCACCAAAAGAACGGGGACAATAGGAATTATTTTTCCAGGGTTCTATGATGAATTCAGAGGTTCGCAGTATTTAGGAATGTTGATGAACAATCTCAGGAAAAGTCTGGAGAAGTCTTCATTGGACAGTATTGTAACCTTTCCTATGAACAGCCATACAGGTGAAAGCAATATTAAAAAGCTCATTAAAAGAAAAAAAGTGGATGGATTGCTGCTGGCTATTCCTGATATTAAAAAAGATGACTGGGATTTTATAATACATTCTGATATGCCATATGTACTGCTGCATTTTAAACAGAAACATTGCTACATGAACCAGGCTGATTATGTGTACCCAGACAATTATAAAGGCGGTTATATTGCTACCGAACATCTTATCAATAGAGGATGTTCCAGCATTATAACTCTGTCTGAGAGCAACAGGTGTCTTGAATTTGAGGAGCGAACAATCGGCTATAAGGCAGCTTTGAATGACAGTGGGTTTAAGGTTGATGAGAACTTAATCTTTTTAGGGAAATGTTCCTTCCCATTTGGATATGGTTTTGTAAAAAGCAATAAAGATTTGTTTAATAGAATAGATGGTATCTTTGCGCAGGCTGATTTAATAGCTCTGGGAGTTATTGAAGCCTTAAAAGAGTTAGGTGTATGTGTGCCGGAGGATATATCTGTGGTTGGCTATGATGATATAAAAATAGGAAGCTTTTTAAGACCGCGATTAACAACCATTCACCAGCCTGGAGAAAAATACGCTGTTCTGGCATGTGAGCGATTGGTTGAATTGATAAACAAGGAAAACCACCCACAGAGGATGCAGTTGGCAGTTGAACCCACTCTGATTGTCCGGGAATCCTGTGGAAAGGGTGATTAGAAAGTTATGAAAAGACGATGGTGGAAAGAAGGTGTAGTTTACCAGATTTATCCCAGAAGTTTTTATGATACCAATGGTGACGGCATTGGGGACCTGCGGGGCATAATAAAAAAGCTTGATTACCTGAAGGAGTTGGGAATAACCATTATCTGGCTTAATCCTGTGTATAAATCGCCAAATGATGATAACGGTTATGATATCAGTGATTATCAGAATATTATGGATGAGTTCGGCACACTTGATGATTTGCAGAACCTGATTTCAGAGCTGCATAAGCGCGGGCTCAAATTGATTATGGACCTGGTTGTTAATCATACATCAGATGAACACCTCTGGTTTATCCGCTCCAGATCTTCAAAACAGAGTCCATTTCGCGATTATTATATCTGGAGATCAGGAAAAAATGGCAGAAAACCTAACAACTGGAAATCCTTTTTTGGCGGTTCTGCATGGGAAAAGGATAAGGCTACAGATGAGTATTATCTGCATCTGTTTACAAAAAAACAGCCTGATCTCAACTGGGAAAATCCCGAGGTGCGGGATAAGGTCTATAAAATGATGAAGTGGTGGCTCGATAAAGGGATAGACGGATTCAGAATGGATTGTATCAATATGATTTCCAAGGAAGCTGGTCTTCCTGATACAGATGAATGTGACAGCAGAAAAACACTGAGGACCAGGCCTTTTATTAATGGCCCAAGGGTTCATGAGTTCCTGCAGGAGATGAACACAAAGGTTCTCGCAGGATATGATATCATGACAGTAGGTGAATGCGCTGGAGTTACAACAGAAGACGCAATGAAGTATGCAGGGGAAGATAGACATGAACTGGATATGATATTCCAATTTGAACTGGTTGAACTGGACTTTGGTCCAGAAGGTAAGTGGGATATAGGTCAATGGAAATTGCCAGATTTTAAAAATGTTATAAGCAGATGGCAGAAAGCACTGCACGGGAAGGCATGGAACAGTAACTATCTTATGAATCATGATCAGCCAAGAGCCCTATCGCGTTTCGGGCACGACGGAAAGTATAGAAGGGAGTCTGCAAAGCTGCTGGCAACACTGCTGCTGACACTTGAAGGAACCCCCTATATCTATCAAGGCGAAGAGGTGGGTATGACCAATATTGCGTTCGATAGTATTAATGATTACAGGGATGTGGCGACCCTGAATTTTTATCAAGAAGCTGTGGGAAATAGCATGGATAAAAAAAGGGTTATGGAGGCTATTCATTACCGCAGTCGCGATAACAGCAGAACCCCGATGCAGTGGGACAGTTCAGAGAATGCCGGTTTTACTAAAGGAAATCCCTGGATAAAAGTTAATCCCAATTATAAGCAGATAAATATATCCGAGGCATTAAAAGATCCTGATTCTATTTTTTATTACTATAAGCGGATGATCGAGCTGCGCAAACATAACCCCTGCCTGGTATATGGTGATTATACTCTCCTTAAAGATGAAGATGAGAATATCTATGTATACCTTCGAACTTATGGAAAGGAGAGGTTTTTGGTTATTTTGAATTTTTCAGATAATATTTCCTTTCTTAAACTCACAGAACCTGGCTCACACGCTGAGTTTATAATTGGCAACTATGAAGTTTCCGTAAAGACAGGGATTGACAAAAAGATGAGGCCGTATGAAGCAAGAGTTTACAGGTTATAAGTTAAGTTGGAAAATAAAACTATGTTTTTAAGAATTTTACCAGGTACATATGCCAGCTACAGGATTTAAGAGATCAAATGAAAAGGAGGTGAACAGAGTAAGACACCATCAATGTATGTCATACTGGCCATGACTATGTTTCCGCAAGTTTCAGTCTTAACAGGGCTTTACGCTGTAGTACGAATACCTGGTATACCTGCTATCGCCAGTATGATACTCACATACATGTTATTCACCTTTTGGAGAGATTATGGCAGCATCAGTCATTGTTACTGTGCCATTATTAGTACTTGTATTTATTTTTC
>JAUVYC010000209.1 GCA_030603285.1 Spirochaetota bacterium | reverse complement strand
GTCTTTCGTATACTATTTCAGCATTATATGATTCAAAGGTTTTTGTATTTTTTATTAAAAGGGCAGGTTGTGCACCAAGCCGCATGATGCCGCCAACATTTGTAATTCCATCCTGTTCTTCCATCAAACTGATGACCGGATATTCTGTCTCAATATCAAACTCAGTACTATTGGCATTTTTAAAACCAAGTACATTTCTGGCAAATTCAATAACCATACACTGCATACCCAGACATATCCCTAAAATGGGGATAGAGCGTGTCCTTGCAAACTCCGCAGTAAGAATTTTTCCTTTAATACCTCTTTCCCCAAATCCACCCGGAAGCAGTATTCCATGAACATCTTTATATATTTCATTAAGATTATCCCGTGCTACACTTTCTACCCTTACCTTTATAATATTCACCTTAACGCTGCATTCGATCCCACCATGCAAAAGGGCTTCGTATATACTCTTATACGCGTCCTGCAGCTCGGTATATTTCCCTGCAATTGCTACATTTACTGTTTCTGCTGCTGATTTTAGCCTGTTCACAATACTTTCCCAGTGAGAAAGATTCTGCCTTTTTTTATCCATGCCCAACTTCTCAAGGACTATTTCATCGAGTTTGCCATTTTTCAGGATTATGGGCACTTCATAAATAGTAAACTCAATATCTTTTGCAGCAATAACTGCTCTTTCTTCAACATCACAGAATAGTGATATTTTACCTTTCATATCTTTTGTTAATTCATCGCTTGTTCTGCATAAGATAATATCCGGACTAATACCGATCTCCCGTAATTTACTTACAGAATGCTGGGTCGGTTTTGTTTTAGGCTCCTGGGATGCAGCAACAATCGGAATAAGAGTAACATGGATAAAAAGACTGTTCTCTCTTCCAACATCATGTCGAAATTGTCGAATTGCTTCAAGAAACGGAATTCCTTCAATATCACCGACTGTTCCGCCAATTTCCACAATGACAAAATCCGGCTTATCATTTTCTGCTATAATTGTAATTCTCCTCTTAATTTCATTTGTAATGTGTGGTATTACCTGAACAGTCTTCCCGAGATAATCACCCCTCCTTTCCTTCTCAATCACCTCACTGTATATCTGCCCTGTTGTAACACTGTTCAACCGTGATAAGCTCTGAGAAGTAAATCTCTCATAATTCCCCAGGTCAAGATCGGTTTCTGCACCATCATCTGTGACATAAACCTCACCATGTTGATACGGACTCATGGTACCGGGATCAATATTAATATAGGGATCCATTTTCATAATACTTACTTTATATGATCTGCTCTCCAGCAAACATCCAAGAGATGAGGATGCAACCCCTTTACCGAGAGAAGAACATACCCCGCCTGTTATAAAAATATACTTCGTCATCCTCATTGCCTCTTATTTTTGCGCGATCTCTTAACAAATTATTTCTCTGTATCTCTGTGCCTATGTGGCAAATAATCTGAACAGCCGGGTATATTAATAAACTTATGCAAAATTTAGAAAAAATAGTTGTGTGATTTCTCAACAATATTATTAATGATATTATGCCATATCATGTTAGTGAAATCTTCACCGGAATCTGATTTCCTGAGATATACAAAGTATTCAATATTACCTTTTGGCCCTATAATTTTTGAAAAAGTATACCCTTCAACCTTATAGCCTGCAGTAAAAAAGAAATTATGAAGTTCCTGAAGGATGTGCAGGTGAATATTTCTATCAGTAATTACACCCTTAAACCCCTTGTACGGTTTATCAAGCTCAAATTGTGGCTTAATAAGTGCTATTATTTTTGATTTTTCATTTACTATATGAATCAGTGATTTTAATATGTGGCGGTTTGAAATAAAAGATACATCAATTGTAACAACATCCAGGTTACTCTCAATTTCCAACCGATCTATATACCGTGCATTAAACTTTTCGATTACAATCACACGCGGATCAATCCTCAGCCTGTAATCAATTTGATTGCTCCCCACATCAAGGGCAATCACCTGCTTTGCTCCCCTTTTAAGAAGACAATCAGTAAAACCACCTGTTGAGGCGCCTATATCAAGACAGTGCGCATCTATTATATCAACCTGGAAATCTTCAAGAGCGCTCTCAAGCTTTAATCCACCCCTGCTGACGTAACCCCGGTTCGCCAGGTGAATTCTTATATCTGCATTCTGGTTGACCATTACACCGGGTTTTCTAACCGTCTCACCATCAACGGTTATATTACCGCCAATAATATAAGCTTTGGCCTTTTCCCTGGTTTTAATAATCTTCCTATCCACAATAAGCTTATCCAGTCGTTCTTTCATACTGGGTATTCTCTTAACCCCTGGTACCGGCATAGCAATAATACCATTAATAGATGAAATATAAACATAAAGATGAGCAAGGAAAAGTATGTATTAAAACAGAGGCAAGAAGGGATTTTCTCAGCTAAACACCTGTTCATTTATCCTTTCAATCATCAGTGCTCTGCCGGTTTCTTTTTCAATCGTAATAACAACTCCATTAAGACGTATATCATTTTCAGCGACTGAAAACTTTGTAGGAAGCATTGTAACAAATTTTCTGAGTGCATTTTCCTTTTTCATTCCTATTATGGAATCAAATGGACCTGTCATCCCGATATCTGTAATATATGCTGTCCCGTCAGGGAGTACTCTCTCGTCTGCCGTCTGAACATGTGTGTGTGTCCCGATAACTGCACTCACCATTCCATCCATGTACCATCCCATAGCGACCTTTTCACTTGTGGCCTCACCATGAAAATCGATGAGGATAATTTTCGTCTGTTTACGTAAAATCGATACCTCTTTGTGTGCTGTTTTAAATGGACATTCAAGAGGTTCCATAAATACTCTGCCAAGAAGATTTAAAACAGCAATCTTCACTTCATTTTTCTCAACTATTATCCAGCCCTTTCCAGGTGTTCCCTTAGGGTAATTAGCCGGTCGTATTAGCTTGGGATCTTCAGAAATAATTTTAAATATTTCCTTATTTCTCCAGATGTGATTTCCCGTAGTAATACAATCAACTCCATAGGAATATAGTTTCCCCGCGATTTTTCCTGTAATGCCGAACCCTCCGGAAGCATTTTCACCATTTGCTATAACAAGATCTACCTTTTTCTTATCTATCATCTTTGATAGAGAGAGAAAAAGTGCCTTTCTTCCGGGTTCGCCTATAACATCGCCGATAAAAAAAACTGTTACATTATTTTTATCCAATGGTTAACCTTCCGGAAGAGTTTGTTTTCTGCAGTATCATTATATGTTTTGTATTAGTTCTTATTCAGATATTAATCACAAAGACACAGAGAAATATGTGACCTTGATGCCTGGGACCTTGATGCCTGGGGCCTTGATGCCTCTGTGGCTGAATAGATAGTTGTATTCTCTCTTTACTTTGCGTATTCTATTATTCTTGTTTCCCGTATTAATGTCACCTTAATCCTTCCAGGATACTTCAATTCCTTTTCTATTCTTTTTGCAATCTCTCTTGCCACTGCTTTCGCCTTTTCATCATCAATTTTATCATTATTTACAATGACTCGTATTTCTCTTCCTGCCTGGATCGCAAAAGATTTGTCAACACCATCAAAACCTTCAGCAATTTTTTCAAGAGATTCCAATCTTTTTATGTATGTATCCATTGATTCACGGCGAGCACCTGGCCGTGAGGCAGAAATAGCGTCGGCGGCCTGCACAATTACCGCTTCAATGGAAGCAGGCTCTTTTTCGCTGTGATGGGATTCTATAATATTAATAACTTCAGGCCCTTCTCCATGTTTCCTTGCAAGTTCAGCTCCAACCATGGCATGTCCGCCGTCTCCTTCTATAATCACAGCTTTTCCAATATCGTGCAGCAAGCCGCCTCGCCTGGCAAGCTCAATATTTGCCCCAATTTCTGCTGCAATCATTCCTGATACATTAGCCACTTCTATGCTGTGGGAAAGAATATTCTGTCCATACGAAGTTCTGAAATGAAGACGTCCTATGTATGGTATCAGCTCAGGGGCCAGGTCTTGTATTGAGAAATCGAAAACAACCTTTTCTCCCTCTTCAAGAATTAACTGATTGACTTCATCTGTGACTTTTGAAGTAACTTCTTCAATTCTGGCAGGATGAATACGTCCGTCTGCAATTAACCTCTCCATAGAAATACGTGCAATTTCTCTCCTTACCGGGTCAAAGCTCGAAATTACCACCGCTTCAGGAGTATCATCGATAATAATGTCAACACCGGTGAGTGTTTCAAGTGCCCTGATGTTTCTTCCTTCCCTCCCGATTATCCTGCCTTTCATGTCATCAGTGGGGAGAGACACAGAGGTCACTGTAATCTCAGACGTAATATCAGAGGCCAGCTTTTGTATTGTATATACAAGTATTTCCCTTGCTTTTTTTTCTGCCGTGATTTTTGCTTCACCCTCAACAAGATTTATTGTAACCTGAGCATCACGACGCGCCTCTTCTTCCATGCTTTTTATAAGCATGCTTTTTGCTGCATCTGCTGTTAATCCAGAAATTCTTTCAAGTTCTTTCCGAATTTCTTCTTGAGCCTTTTTTAATTCTGCTTCTTTGGCATCTACCACCCTCTCCCGGTTGGATATCAGCTTTTCCTTCTTATCTAAGACATCAACTCTTTTATCAAGGTTTTCTTCTTTCTGGAGAAGGCGTTTCTCCAACCTCTGGAGCTCAGCTCTTCTCTCTCTTGTTTCCCTTTCAAAATTAATTCGTTCTTTAAAAAGTTGATCTTTTGTTTCAAGAACAGCTTCTCGTTTTTCCGCCTCAGCTTCTTTCTGCGCTTCTTTTAATATATTTTCCGCCGTTTCTTTCGCGGATGCTACTTTCAGGCTTGCTATATAACGGCGCAGAAAATATCCAATAACTAAACCAAAAAAGAGGGATGGCAGTGCATATTGAAGTATCATATACACCACCTTGTTTCCCCTTTCAAAGATTTTTATTAACTATTCAGATATTAGCCCCACAAGACAGAGGAATATTACTATATTACGAGAACACGGAGAAATGTTATTGTTATTTCTATCTAAGTCTCTGTGCCTGATTTCTGGGACCCTGATGTCTGGGACCTTTTTATCTGTGCCCTTGAT
>JAUVYC010000093.1 GCA_030603285.1 Spirochaetota bacterium | reverse complement strand
AAATTCTTACAATTTTACGAAAGTATGGGGCGAAATCAGTGGGTCTCTCAGGGATTGATGGGGATATCATCATTGCGAAAAAAAGAGACCCGGTTGAATATGTAAATAAAAAGACAGGTGAAGTTGAAAATATCGATTTTGGCCACGTGGGTGATATCGTAAAGATAAATACCGAGCTTATTGAGGTTCTACTCGATAACAACTATATTCCGGTTATATCATCCCTTGCTGATGATGGAGAGGGGCATATTTTAAATATCAATGCGGATACCATCGCTTCAAGGGTTTCTGCTGCTGTACACTCATATAAGTATATTAACATGACAAGTGTGAACGGGATTCTATCTGATCCGGATGACCCTGAGAGTAATATACCCTTCCTATCAAAAAAGGATGCTCTTCGAATGATAGAGGATAGTACCATTGAGGGAGGGATGGTTCCCAAGATCAATGAGATTATACATGCGATTGATCAGGGAGTGAAGAGGGTTCATATTCTCAACGGCACTGTGAAAAGCTCTCTCCTCATGGTAACATTCACCGGCAAAGGACACGGTACCATCTTTCTCCCTGATGGAGAAACAGAAGAATAAACCAATCCTCTTTCATATACAAAGCAGAAAGCAATCAGTGAGATACAATGGTGGTGCCTTCTTTGCCCTCAATTGCGTCGAGCATATGTTCCACATCTGTGATAATCACCTTGTTCTTCGGATTGGCCTGAACAAACTCAATGGCTGCCATCATCTTGGGGCCCATTGAACCTGGAGGGAAATGGCCCTGCTGGTAGTATAATTTTGCCTGGGCCAGGGTTAATTTGGAAAGCTCCTTCTGCTCTGGAGTGCCAAAATTGGTGGAAACCCTGGGTACTCCGGTTATGATAATCAGTGACTTGGCTTCTACTGCAAGGGCTATCTTCATACTGGCAAGGTCCTTATCAATTACGCAGTCAAGCCCTTCTATGGTATTGTCATTTTCATAGTAGACCGGAATTCCTCCTCCGCCTCCTGTTATTACCACGTAATTTTTTTCCAGTAACAGTCTGATAACATCTTTTTCAATCACATCGATAGGATAGGGAGAGGCCACATAACGGCGATAGCCCCTGTTCGCATCCTGTTTCATCACCCACTCCTTTTCCCGGGCCAGCGCATCTGCTTCCTCTTTTGAGTAAAAGGGACCTATCGGTTTGGTGGGATTGGATAAGGCCGGGTCATAGTGGTCTACTAGAATTTGAGCAGGGATTGTAACCACATTCCTCCAGATATTGTGTCGTATCATGATGTTCTGCAGGCACTGCTCGATCATATAACCCATAGAACCGCAGGTCATCGCATCAGCCACACCAAGAGGGGTTTCCGCAACCTCGTCCTTGGATTTTTCTACCATCAGCATAATATCCCCCACCTGGGGTCCATTCCCATGGGTGATCACGAAGTTATAATCTTGTTTCAGAAGTTCAACCACCGGCTCCATTGATCTCCGAGTGTTTGCAAACTGCCGGTGAATGTTATTTTCTTCTCCCTTTTTGAGAATGGCATTACCCCCAAGAGCCAGAACAGCCACTTTTTTCCTACCGTCTTCAACAAACCTCATATTTATACTCCTCTGTATTTTTAATGCGCTTATGCAGTATCAATAAGGCTGGAAACATTTTTCCCATAAATACTGTTACTGCTCTTTTCTGAGAATACACGGGTTAACCAACCATGTCAAGAAAATATGACCTCTACAACAGAAGCATAAACTCAAAATTTTAAGCTTTCAATGCATATTTTACGCAATTTTAGCCCTGAAATACAGCATTTTAGAGCATTTTTTAGCCATAAAAAGAAGTTTGTGCGTCGGGTGTCTATTGAGTTTCAACTGATAAAAGCAAATAATATTTATTAAATAAATAACGCCAGTTTTTAACTGTTACTATACGCATTAATATTAATAACATTTTTTTAATTTTATTATATATTTAAGATCATGTGTGTCCAAATTAGTACTTGAAAAAGCCCAACTTACCATTATAATGGTTTTAATCAAAATTCATAACCATTAGAATATAAGGAGTTGGGCTATACGCTATAATCATGCCATATTAGGCGCTTAATACTGATTTTCTTGCACAATAGGCAAGAAAATCTTTAAATCTTAAATGTGGTTTATCCACATCAGTACCTTAATCCTGATTTTCTTGCACAATGGCAAGAAAATCTTTAAATCTTAAATGTGGTTTATCCACATCAGGTACTTTCATATTCTCAAAGCAATAAGGTATATCAATTCCATCAAGAAACAGATTAAATTTATAAGGATACAGTCATGTATGATAGAATGCAAATATTAACGGAAAAAGAATTAGATGCTATTCACAAAGCCTCCATGAAAATATTAGGAGAGATAGGTGTTATTTTTAATGATGAAGAATCGCTGAAGATATTTAAAGATCATAATGTAAAGGTTGAAGGAAAAACTGTTTTCTTTAAAGAGAAGGTCATAAGAAAGTCAGTCGAATCAGCACCTTCTTTATTCACCATTAGTGCCAGGAATCCTGAAAATAATATTACAATAGGGGAAGACAACTATGTATGTGCGCCGGGTTATGGTGCTCCCTTTGTCATGGAAGAGGATGGTAGACGAAGAGAAGCAACTATGGAAGACTATGATACATTCTGCAAAATGGTGCATACATCAAAATATATTGATTTGAATGGATTTATGATGGTTGAACCTTCTGATAGGCCGGCACATACAGTTCACCTGGACATGTTATTTTCCAGTATTGTTTTGTGTGATAAGGTTTTTATGGGGAGTCCTGTACCCAGGGAAGGTGCTCAAGATGCCATTAAAATGGCCGAGATGATATGGGGGAAAAAAGATAAGATAGTAAATAAACCTGTCATGGTATCGATAATTAACTCCTTATCACCTCTAAAGTATTCAAAAGAAATGTCTGAATCTCTCATAGAGTTTGCCAGATATGGTCAACCGTGTATAATTTCTTCTGTCATAATGGCCGGTTCATCCGGACCTATTAAGCTTGCGGGACTTCTTGGATTGCAAAATGCGGAGATTTTAGCAGGAATTACTCTGGCTCAGCTTGTTAACCCTGGTACCCCTGTTGTTTATGGATCAGCATCTTCTATAACTGACATGAGAACAGGAGGGCTTGCTATTGGAGCACCAGAACTATCGATGATTGTATTAGCTACTGCACAGATGGCAAGGTATTACAATTTGCCGAGTAGAGCAGGTGGGGGTCTTACAGATGCGCATATTCCTGACATTCAGGCTGGTATAGAATCAGCTTTTGCTCTCATTAATGCAGTAAAAAATGGGATCAATTTTATCCTTCATTCATGTGGGATTTTGAGCTCATACCTCTCCATGAGCTTTTCAAAATTCTTAATAGACGAGGAAATGTGCGGTATGGCTAAAAAAATTTTTTCTCCGATTGAGGTGACAGATGAATCAATTGATATTAAAATGATAAAAGAGGTTGGTATCGGAGGCGAATATATCAGTCAGCCCAAAACACTCGATCTATGCAGGAAAGAATTATTTCTCCCTGATTTAATGTGTAGAAAAAATTTTTATAATTGGGAAAAATCCGGTAAAAAAAGAGCAGATGAAAAAGCATCTGAAATCCTGAATGAGAGGCTAGCAGGATATATAAAGCCTAAAATTGATGAAGGTCTAGAAAAAGCTCTTTCTGAATATGTGGGAAAGAGGAAAAAAATATAAACGATTCAGGTTGTCGATTTAAATCAAGGTTATCAGAAAAAAATCATTGATTGCAATGTAGCTCTGATAAAATGGCACCCGGATTCTGCATTAAAATATAGGGAAATTAATAAATATTAAAATAAATACTTTCCAGTATTACTGCATCGTATTTATTTAAAGAGTCATGTCAAGCATTATTTATCCTTATGTATGACAAACTTGAGCTAATTTTACGAATAAAAACTAAATTAAATATTGACAATAATTATGCAATAGTGTAATATTACAAAAAAATTGAAGGAGATATTACATGAAACGAAAAAAATATTTAATTGTTTCAATTTTCCTGATCATTGCTCTAACCACGTTTTTAATTGCTGGTGGCGAAAAACCGCCTGCAGAAACTGAAGAAAAGATTGAGAAGTTATTTAAGGTTGGAATATTAGGACCTTTCAGTGGTCCGAGTGCACGAACTGGCAAGGAGTTCAAAGGTTCTGCAAACATGGCTTTTGATGCCATTAACTGGCAAATTGGCGATTATAAGATCGAACCCGTCTGGATAGATTCTCAATCCGATCCTGCTAAGGCTACACAGGCTTACGAACAAGCGGTTGTTCAAAATAAAATTGAAGCTGGTGTATTAAATTGGCACAGCTCTGTTGCAGTGGCATGTATGGAAGTAACGTCAAAATATAAAATACCTCATTTCTTTGGTTTTGGTGCTACAGAGGTTGTTAACGAAAAGTTTAAATCGAACCCTGATAAATATGGTTACTGGATGTTCAAGGGCTGGGCTACCCCAGAAAAGTTGAGTATCTCTTATGTACAGGCATTAGAAAATGCCATAGATAAAGGCATCTGGGATCCTGAAAAAAAGACAGTCGCTATTTACGGTGAAGATACTGATTGGGGAAGAAGCTTTGGAAATGCTATAAAGGGACAGTTAGAAGAAGCGGGATGGAAAACCGTTGCTGAAGATTACTTTCCTATAGATCAAACAGAATTTTACCCTTTACTAAACAAACTTAAAAGTATAGATCCTACAATTCTTGCAGGTACGAGCGCGGCGCCGCCCTCTTTCTCTGCCTTCATTAAGCAAGCAGATGAAGTAGGGCTTAAGAGCTTGATCATAGCAGATGGGCTTGGTTGGGTAGGCGAATGGTACAAGCTTACCGGTAATTCTTCTAATTATGTAGTTGATCAGATTCCAGGATGGGCAACAAAAGAGGGGATTGATTTTGCCAAAAATTTTGAAGAAAGATGGGGAATGAAACCAAGCGCATCTGCTGGTGGACTTGCCTATGATGGAGTGAACTTTTTTATTGCTATAGCAAATGGAACATACGAAAAGCATGGAGAGTTAAGCAATGAATTAATTTATAACTTCGTCAAAGAAAATGTCTGGACAGGTAAATGGTCATATACTGATGGTATTGTGATGAATGAATATACGGCTACACCGGATACAATACCTGATCCTGTTGTTGGTAAAGGATATTTCATATTTCCGGTTTTGCAATATTTTGATGGTGTAGGAAAGATTATTTTCCCGCCAGAGTGGGCAGAACAGGAATTGGTTGTTAAACCGTAAAGGTTTAAAGTAAATGATAAGGTAAGGTAAAAGTAAATACAAATTTGCTTTTGCCTTATCTTAAAGTTTTGTGGTAGGCAAATAAAAGATAAGAGACAAGTTTCGACAATATTTAGATTTCAATTCATCATCCCCGTACCCGTAAGTATCCTTATCGTGACCAAAATCTACCTCTATGTTTTACATAAAATGCATCCTCAAGCTGTCGTTATACCTGCTCAAATATACCCTTTAGAGCATCTTTCATTATCTTATATATAATTGCAATAATTTAGTTGATTTTCAGCTACCCATCTGCTATACTAAAAATGCGAGTATAGTTAATATGAAGTTCCACAGGATTCATCCCCCTTCAGGTATTTTGGTTGCTTTCAAATACCTTGTGATGAATCCTATTTTTTGTCAACCTAAACTTTGTACTTAAATTTAAAGGCTACTAAAATATTGTTTTTGTTGCGATTTACAACAATCACAGTAGCAATATCACTATCAAAAGATAAACCTTTGTTGTAGTTCCCGGGAGAAGCTTCAGCTCTATTGTTGTATATATAAGTCTTTAGAAAAAATAAAAAAACAAAATAGGTTGGCGTATGGATTTTGTGCTATTTGATGGTAAAAGCTTGCGTATCATAGAACATCCTATCATCCAGTTCCCTATCAAGCGAGAGGTCACATTTACCTTTGAAGGTAAAAAATTAAAAGGTTATGAGGGAGAACCAATAGTTGCGGCACTTTATGCCAACGGGATAAAGGTTCTAAGATATAGTCCCAAAGACCACAGGCCCCGGGGATTATTTTGTGCCGTTGGAAACTGTTCATCCTGCTTGATGGAGGTAAATGGCGAGCCTAATGTGAGGGTATGTGTGGAAGAACTGAAAGAATGTATGGTTATTAAAAGACAAGTTGGAAAAGGAACTTTCCGAGGTGGTGAAAGCTCTTGCAAAGTACAGAAATAGCCATTATCGGCGGGGGGCCTGCAGGGATGTGTGCCGCCCAAGCCGCAGCAGAACAAGGTGCTCGGGTGACATTAATAGATAGAGGAAAACAGCTTGGCGGCCAACTGGTCAAACAAACCCACCGGTTTTTCGGCTCAGAATACGAATACGCCGGTATCCGGGGTATCCATATTGCCAACATATTGGAAGATGCAGTAAGAAAACTGGATAATATTGAGATAAAAATAGATAGCACCGTATTGGCTATCTATGGAGATGGAGTAATCACAATAGAAGAGGGAGAAAATTACAAAAAGTTAACCAGCAAGAAAACGATTATTTCTACTGGAGCTTCGGAAAAGATGCTTGTTTTTACTAATAATGACTTGCCGGGGGTATACGGTGCTGGGGCAGTACAAACCCTAATGAATGAACACGGGGTGATTCCTGGCGAAAACGTTTTAATGATTGGAGCCGGCAACATCGGTTTGATAGTATCCTATCAATTAATACAGGCGGGAGTGAAGGTAGCAGCGGTTATTGAGGCAGCACCTCAATTTGGAGGATACCACGTTCATGCTGCCAAAATAAAAAGGATTGGAGTGCCTATTTTAACCTCTCACACAATTAAGGAAGCTATTGGAAAGGAATTTGTAGAAGGAGCCGTAATCTGTCGTCTGGACGCTAACTGGAAACAAATTGCCGGGACAGAAAAAAAACTGGATGTTGATGTAATTTGTCTGGCAGTAGGACTATCTCCACTGGTGGAATTGTTGTGGCATGCCGGGTGTCAAATGAAGTATGTCCCTCAGCCAGGAGGCTATGTAGCCCTAAGAGATAGAGATTTGCAAACCACTGTCCCTGGAATCTATATAGCTGGCGATGCTTCGGGCGTAGAAGAGGCAAGCAGCGCCATGATCGAGGGTAAGATTGCAGGCCTTTCAGCAGCAGAAGCGCTGGGATACAACAAAAATGCAAGTCACATGAAAGCCAAATACATGGAAGAAATAAATATCTTAAGAGCGGGAAATGTGGGGAAGAAGGTCAGAGAAGGATTAAAAATGTTAGCAGTATAGGAGGCTGAAACCATGCTCCCCAAAAACGACAAAGCTTATGTGGAAATGGTTAAACGCTTACTGCCATCTCTTAAAAGAAGAGAAAAAGGGCCATATGCTATTTTTGAATGCTTTCAAGAAATTCCCTGTAACCCATGCCTAACAGCATGTAGAAAAGGAGCAGTTGATATTTTTATTGATATCAATCATCTACCTATAATCAATTATGAAAAATGTAATGGTTGTGCCCTGTGTGTAATTGCATGTCCCGGGCTGGCTTGTTTTGTTATTGACGAAACTTACACCAAGACAGAAACTTCAATTAAACTGCCTTATGAATTGTTGCCTTTACCAAAAGCAGGTCAGGAAGTTGAAGCTTTAGATCGTCAGGGTAATGTAGTTGGTAAAGCAATGGTAATTAGAGTACAAAACCATAAAAAAATGGATCATACTTGTATTATTGCCATTGCTGTTCTGAAAGAGCAGTCATTGGTGGTACGAAACATTCGATATTAGGCGCTTAATACTGATTTTCTTGCACAATAGGCAAGAAAACATCTTTAAATCTTAAATGTGGCTTGCCACATCAGTACCTTAATACTGATTTTCTTGCACAATAGGCAAGAAAATATCTTTAAATCTTAAATGTGGCCTGTCCACATCAGGGTAATCAATGAGTGCGAAAACTTACATATGCCGTTGTGAAGATGTAACTTTGGCAGAAGTACAACAGATGTTAAAAGATGGAGCCCAAACTATGGAAGAAATAAAAAGGCTATCCCGCTGTACCATGGGGCCCTGCCAGGGGCGGATATGCAGGATCCTTTTGGCCCAGGAAATTGCAAAGAATAGTAGCAGAAATGTTACAGAAATAGATGTTCCCACGTATCGCGCCCCAGGTAAACCTATAAAGTTGGGATTAATTGCATGTGGAGAAGAAGATGCGTAAAAGTTCGGAAGTAGTCATAATTGGTGGGGGTTCCATTGGCTGTTCTGTAGCTTACAACCTGGCAAAGAAAGGTGTTAAAAATATAGTTTTGTTGGAAAAACGTTATTTAGCCAGTGGTTCCACAGGGAGGTGTGCTGCAGGTTTCCGTCAACAATGGGGTACAAAAACGAATTGCATGATCTCTAGAAGCAGTGCTAAGATCTTTAAAACTTTAAGCGAAGAGCTTGACTATGAGGATATCGAGTACAGAGAAAGTGGCTACTTATTGATTGCGTATGAGGAGCGTCAGGTCAGGATGCTTGAGAAAAATTTAAAACTTCAAAACAGCCTTGGCATTCCCTCAAGAAAGCTTTCACCGGATGAGGCCAGGAAGATAGTTCCCTATCTTAACACCGATAAAATGGAAGCAGCTTTTTTTTGCCAGGAAGATGGACACGTTAATCCATTTAAAGTTACATTTGCCTATGCCAGGGCAGCAGGGCGGCTGGGAGTCGAGATTCACACATACACAAAAGTAACAGGGATACAAACCAGGGGTTGTAAGATAAGATCAGTTGTTACTGATCATGGTACTATTGCCACTGATACGGTGATCAATGCCACTGGTCCTTATGCTAAGTTGGTAGGGCAGATGCTTGGACTGTCTCACCCTGTAGAACCGGAAAGGCATCAGATCCTTATTACAGAGCCAATGGAACCTATGATGGGTCCCATGGTTATGTCCATGCCTATCCGGTTGTTGCCCAATTGGGAAATGAAGAGGGACTTCGGCGAAGATTGCCCCGTATCAAAGTGGTCCGCTACCATCAACAAAGATGAATTCAGTTCTTCCATCCCAAATGTCTCAAATCTCAACTCATTTTCGCGCCGGGTAATGCAATATGCTGCTTTAAATGTTCATTTTGGGCAACAACCGGATAGGCATGGTTATGTCTTTCCACCATGGTTCTTACTGCCAGCAAGTTCCGCATGGTGGCTTCATTATGGGTTATGGTAAT
>JAUVYC010000125.1 GCA_030603285.1 Spirochaetota bacterium | reverse complement strand
GCAGCGTCTATAGGGATAAGAATCCCCCGACACAGACTCCGGGCCTGTGCCATCGGCGGCTTCTTTGCCGGCATTGCCGGGGGCCTACTTGTTCACCGCCTGGGCGCAGTGGACCCGAGGATTTTCAACATCGTCACCATGCTATACCTCCTCATCTGGGTGGTGGTTGGTGGTACCAATACCTTCTGGGGTCCCGTAATCGGGGTATCTGTGATGCAAACCCTTTTCGAACTCTCACGCCCGCTAATACAGATAAGGCCCATGTTCTTTGGCCTTTCCATTATATTTGTCCTACTCTTTATGCCCGGGGGTATTGAGAGCTTGATCACGAAGGCTGTCGCTCGATGGCGAAGGCTACGTGGCGTACCGACAGCGGAAGCAGAATGAGGTTGCTCCCGATAGGCTGATCGTTAATGAAATGAGAAGCAGTATGACGAGTAAAACCATGGTTTATTGCCCCTTATGTTGTCGCATGGCGAGAGCGACAAGAAAACAAGATTTAAAGGAAGGGGGTAAGTAAATGACAGGACTTAAGCAAGTGTTTGAGGGTCACTGGCAAGACACACTCAGGTCCAAGACCAAAATTTATCTCTCCAATTCTTCTCTTAATGTGCTTCAGGGAATCCGGATATCGGTTTGCTATCCTCGCACCTTCTAAAAAGGCATCTGAAACCTTTTTCTGTAGTGGAAAAGGACCCTCATTGGACTTCATTCGTGAAAGGCTCCTTTCTTCCCATGCCTTCTCAAGATGCTATAAGCATGAGCAGGCATGCAAGCGCTTCCCAAAAATACATCTTGGTGGCCGCGCCCCTACTGCTGCATAGAGAAGCATGTAATAGGGAACCCTCATGTTGCGTGCAATTACCTGGGTGATCGTTGATGTTGCCCATAAGACTTCTGGCACAGAGGAGCACACATACGTCATGTGTATCGGGTAGATGAGATGGTAGGTTGCCCGGATTACCAGTATTCCATGTAGGCTGTATGCGGTATTTACCATAGCGAGACCATCCGGACCGCCCGCATATCCCCCGAGTAGAGGACCTGCCTCCTGCCCAATGTTTGCTCCCCAGGAGGTGAGATATGCAGTCTGATTGAGGGAGGAATAATCGGTTTTCAATTCAACAAAAGGAGTAACGAGCCAACCATCAGAAGGTCGTGCACCGAACTGTGGAGCGGACGCAGCGATTGAGGAGACGCCCGAGGCACATGATGATACATGATCAATGATAGCAAGACCCGGTCTCCCTGCTCTTCTGCACCCTTCCCTTCAGTACTGCATAGCCCGGATACCTGCAAAGATTTCCGTTGGTGCACCGGCAGCAACCGGCAGCAGTTCTGATATGTCCAGGGGTGTTGATAATCGGTATGCTAATCGTTTTTGCCTTGCTGATTCGCGCATATGACTCAACAAATCTCAGTGCCACTTCTTCCCTGGTATTGGTGCCCGAACCAACATGGCAGTGTGGAAGTTCATCTGAATCAGGCATCCGTCCCTTCATCACGCATCTGTCAGTCCCTTCTCCAAGATAGGCTTCCTTTGGCGCATTCTCTACTGCCTCAAGAACCTCTGATTTAGTAAATTTAATTATCCTTTCTGTGTCTGTAATATAGGTCCCTACTTCGGAATAGAACTCAACGGCCGCCTCAAATATCTTGTCTGCAAGGGCGTCTTCGGTATTAACAACCTCTTTTTTATCCCATTTTATATCGTATTTCTTCAATACCTTTCTCAAAGCAGGGATAAAAACTTTTACGTCAAACTCCTTCTGGGTCATCATTGGCCCAGTTGCGGCTCTATCCAATACATCTATGAAGTTTACCATGACTATTTACCTCCCCTCTTATTAGCGATCAATCGTTCGGCAATATCAACGGCTCCAACTGCTGAATCACTGGTTCCATCAGCGCCAATCTGCTCTGTCCATTCGGCGTTCACGGGACCACCACCTACAAGTACAATATATTTATCTCTGAGACCTTTTTCTTTCAGGTAATCAATCACATCTTTCTGATACGTCATTGTAGTAGTCATTAATGCAGACATTGCAATAATATCTGCACCTGTTGCCTCTGCCCTTTCCACAAACTCAGTCGGCGAAACGTTCGCATCAAGATCACGAATTTCAAATCTATGGGTTCTCATGAGAGTGATCACAATGTTCTTTACTATCTCATGTATATCGGTCATAACGGTACCGAATACTACAGTACCGGATTTCTCAACCTTCTTCCCGGATGCAGTTAGTTTCGGTTCTACAAGCATCATGCTATCCTGCAATGCCTCAGCCGCCATAAGCATTTCTGGCAGGAAGATTTCACCTTTGCCGAATAAATCACCAACATGTTTTAGCCCAGGCATCATCCCCTTCTGAATAATCTCCAGGGGATCTGCTTCGTTTATAATGCTGTTAATAACTGAGGTCAATGCATCCGTATTTCCCTCTTCAAAAGCTTCTGACATTTTTTTTATGCCTCCTGTGTACCCATCGAAAAGCCGCCCTTTATATAAAATATTTTTGATAGCTGTTGCTACCAGTTTCAAAGCATTATAGCTGTCTACAGCATACATCGAGTTAAAAACCTCACACACCCTTCAGCCATTTCTTAAAATCTTTATCACTTGCGTTTCTACGCAGCCTATCAAATCGGCCGTTTCCGTAGGTGTAAAAATCAAAATCTATCTTTGAGATTTTAGATTGTATCATTGCCCATATACTCCACCATAGATCAGAAATAATCTTATAAAGGAGCATTCGATAAAGACTATGTACCTGTAATTCACCACAGTATTCCTGGATGATTAATTTTTCCTGCTCCCGAGTAAATGGGTGCTCTACTGCAAAGTCACCGAGATCGAAAAAGGGATCACACATTCCTCCATACTCCCAGTCAATTATCCATATCTTGTTTCTATCATCAAGAAAATTTTCAGAAAGATAATCGTTATGACATGCAACAGCAGTCGGTTTATCCTTCTTCATTTCTTTTTCTATTGAATCTGATAAAGAGAGCATCCAATTAATATCATCCGGAAGAGGAGCATCATATTTATTTACATACTCTATGTACTTTCTGATTGTATCAAAAGGATTAAACTCACTTTTGAAAACAGCCTTTTCATGAATCCATTTAATAGCCATGACAATTCTTTTGATAAGACCATTATTGCCGGCAATTTCAGGGGTTGTAAGGGTCTTTCCATTAATAAACTGGAAAACAGAAACATTTTCTGGTTTGAGATGAAATAGCACTTTAGGGGCCACGCGAGTCTTACCGGCTTCTATGGAACAATCAAGCTCGTTATTTCTGTCAATGAAAAGGTCCGTCCCTGCGCCCGGAATGCGAACAACAAAAGGCTTACCGTCGATGCGGACCGTATAGTTATGATTTGTGATTCCACCACCAAGAGGTTCATAGCGGACTTCCTTGTCTTTCCATTCACAAATTCTGCTGATCACTTCCTCAATGGTAAGATCCATAATGACCCCCGACATATCATAATTAGTAACTTAAGGATCATTTCTTGGTTTTTTGGGCAAAGAAATTATCACTAATTCATACATCTTATTATTATATATAGATTTATGAGGACAATTATTTAAGTGAACTTTTTATTCCTTTTTGGTTCCGGCTTGTCCGGGTTAAGAGAATTTAAAATGATGCATAAAAAATTGTATCAGACACCATCTCAAAGTCAAGCATATTTTGACATGTCTCTGAAAAACCCATCCAAAATAACCCCGAAACACCATTCTACTCTATTTTGATCCTCTCATTCAGTAAAAAAGTAGCTTTCCAGACTCAAATTGTGATTTTTTTCTTTACACAATTATATCTTTCAGATAATATGATTGTTAAAAGGCAATCAAAAAGACCTGGCCAGTATAGAAGCTAGCCGGGTCTTTTTAATCTCTGTACGGACAGCCTTTAGCCGCCCAGATAGGCTTTTTTAACGTTATCGTTATTGCGTAGCTCTTTAGCTGGGCCAGATAGAGCGATACCGCCGGTCTCGATAACATAGGCATGCTGGGCTAGCGCCAGAGCCAGTCGGGCGTTTTGCTCAACCAGGATTACTGTCTTGCCCTCGGTATGGATGTCACTGATGATTTTTCCAATTTCCATACACATGATGGGTGATAGTCCCAGCGAAGGTTCATCCATAAGGAGTAGTTTGGGCGCAGACATGAGCGCGCGTCCCATAGCCAGCATCTGCTGCTCACCTCCGCTTAAGGTGCCGGCTGCCTGCTTCTTTCTTTCTTTAAGGCATGGGAAATGCCTGAAGACCACTTCCTCCAGGTCTTTTTGAATCTCGTCCTTATCGTTACGCAGAAAGGCACCCAGTAAGAGGTTTTCCAGCACTGTCATTTGAGGAAAGACCCGTCTTCCCTCGGGAACCATGGCAATACCCAGGGCATTTATCTTATGAGGAGACAGCTTGTCTATTCTCTGTCCCTTGAAGTGGACTTCTCCCGTAGTAGGGTGTTTTAAACCGCTGATGGCGCGCAGTGTGGTAGTTTTGCCGGCTCCGTTCGACCCAATAAGGGTAACGATATCACCATCTTCAACAGTTATTGAAATGTTTCTGACGGCGGGTACCTTGTAGTAGTGAACCGTGATATCTTTAATTTCAAGTAGCAACTTTTTCACCTCCTGGAGATGTGATATCTTCAGTCCCCAGATATGCAGTAATTACAGCTTCATCGTTCTGTATTTCAGCGGGGGGTCCTTCGACGAGCAGTTTTCCGAAATCGAGTACGCTGATATAATTACACAGTTCCATAACAGATTTCATATCATGCTCCACCATCAGGATGGTAATGCCCTGCTGGTGCACCTTTCTGATTAGATCTATCATTTGTGCTTTTTCTGTGGGGGTCATGCCGGTCAGGGGCTCATCCAGTAGCAGTACCCTGGGTTCACAGGCTAGTGCAATGGCAATACCCAGCGCTCTCTGGTAACCGTGAGGCAGGTTTGACGCCAGCTCATTTTTAAGGCGTCCCAGCCCCATGAACTCTACTATTTCCAAAGCCTTTTTAACATTTTCCTCTTCCATTTTCTTAACCATGCCAGTAAACACGCCAAAGATGTTTTCCTTGGCATGAAGATGGCGGGCTACGGTGACATTTCTGAGGACGGTAAAGTTATGATAGAGTGCAGTACGCTGGAAAGTCCGGACCAGTCCCATTTTAGCTATCCTGCTTGAGGCAAGGCCGTCGATACGCTTGCCCATCATATAGAATATCTGTCCTGAGGTGGGTCGGTACACTCCACTGATAACATTGAAGAGGGTGGTCTTACCCGCACCATTCGGGCCAATTATTCCTCTTATTTCACCTTCCTGGATGGTGAGATTAAGATTACTTAGAGCGGCAAGACCGCCGAAGTATTTGCTCACTCCCTTCACTTCAAGTATTGACATAAGCTCCGTCTCTCCTTATATATCGGTATGAGGTAAATAGAAATGGTAATAGTTTAGTTTTTCCAGAATCTTAGTCCAGTGTATATCACACTACCCCAGCTTGTCAAGCTCTTTTAAGTTTTTTTTACCAGATGGATAATTGATAGTAAGTTTTAGAGTAATAAACTATGAAAATTTATTTTGCAGGTTCAATATGTGGAGGGAGAAATGATGCAAAGTTATATGAAAAGTTTATTGATTATCTTAAAACCTATGGAGAGGTTTTAACCGAACATGTTGGAGATCAATCTTTAACAGAAGAGGGCGGTGATAGTGATGATAGCAGCTATATCCATGACAGAGATATGAAATGGTTATCTTCAGCAGATGTCATTATAGCAGAAGTCTCTACACCCAGCTTAGGGGTTGGTTACGAAATTGCAAAAGCGATTCAATGTAATAAACGTGTTCTTTGTTTATATCGCCCTCAGAAGGGGAAAAAGCTATCTGCTATGATTGCAGGATGCCCTGATATATCTAATGCTGAATACACCACACTTGAAGAAGCGAAGAAAGCAATTGATACATTTTTAAAAAATGAAAGATGAAACTATTGATATAATAACGAAAAACAATAAAGTAATTGGCCAAGAAAATAAATATGTTGCACACCAAAAAGGATTACGACACAGAGAGTTAGATATTGTATAAAACTATTTAAAATTAAACTTTTAAAAGTAAAATTCAGAATATCTTCATAAATCTACTGAAATATTCTATAATAAAACCTTTGTTTCTCAGGAATATATCTATATTACCGTGGACTCGGTAATATAGTTATATTCCTTGGTCTCTGTGGTTAATACATGAATAGTTACGAAATTTATTTATCTTTTTCATATTTTAATTTAACGGATCATGAATGTCTAAATTGTACACCGTTTTCTTTATTGTCAAGGTTGAAAATGATGTTGTTCTTCAAGATAAACTGTAGTTCAATCCTTTCTCCTTTCTGTATTTTACCGTCTCCATTCCCAAAACTGTTTCCGCTGCCGTCATCTATTATCTTGTAAGTGTACAGCACTTCAACAGGGCTTATTTTGTTCAGCTTTTTCAGTTCGGATATTTGTGTGCCGCTGAAATCGATTTTGTTGTTTTTGTACAGGTCATCGATTGTTCTTCTTGATATGTTATTCAATTCAGTGAATTTAACAATATCATTTGAAGAGCAGGTTACTGCCCATTCTGTAATCAGTGACTAAACGACTGATTGTGATATATTATTGGTTGAATTCGTTTTAATGCCTAATTTTGAGTTTAATGAGATGATCCGCTATTAGATAACGAAAAATTTGTACATATTGTTATTTAAGTGGAGTAAATTGAGCACAAGAGAGGAATATCAGTACAATCGAAAGGAGTGAAAAATGCAGATATATCCTGCACTAATAAAGAACCAGGCCTGGTATCCGTTCGAAATGGTTTTTGTTATTTGTAAAAAGAGAGATTTTTCTTTGCATCGCACTTGCTGCAATCATAATATCTACCGTATCAATTAATTCGCCACTTAATTTCAGTTTTGTATAAATTTCAGATGCTTTTCTCGCGATAGATTCCGTAAAATCTATTATGTGACATAATTTTACAAACTGTTCTCTCTGTTCGATATGTTTTTCATTGGTAACACCGTTAAACAGTTCAAATATCGTTAAAGTTGAAAGTGTCGCTCTGGATTCATAAAGTAGATTTTCCGTTTTCGAAGAAGATATTTTGTTACTGAAAAATTCAAATACAATTCCTGTATCAAGTAATATTATGTCCGCCAATTTTTCCTTCCATCATTAATCCTCTTTAATTCCTGCAAGTACCCTTCTCCACTCAAGCATCCTTTTAAGTTTTGAATTACTTTCTTTCTGCCGTTTTCTTTTAAATTAAAATAATTCCTAAGGGCTTCAACGATTATGGATGAAAAACCTCTCAAGTTTCTCGCCGCGGATTCAGAGATTAATTTTTGTCTTAAGTCATTGGGCAAATCAATTGTAGTTCTCATAACCTTATACCTCTCTATTACAGTATAATGAAAATGCATATGCATGTCAATAATATTTTTCCATCTTTATTTCGCTGAAGGGATTTACTTCCCGGGTTCATTTTCTTCTGAAGTTCACTGCCAAAAGTAAGCCACCTCCTTTGGAGGTGGTCTATAATATTTCTAAAAAGATTAATTCAAAGGCTATGCCTTTAAAAGCCTTTTGGCTTGGAAACCACCACCTGCTTTGCAGGTGGTCTTGTACCTTCAGGAGCACATAGGGGAAACTCTGTCCGGAGCTCTTCGGCAAAGTTCAGCATGCTCCGGCTTTCATCGAATAAGCTGTAAGGTATCTCGATGTGCTCTCCTTCAGCGTCGCCCAGAAGAACTTTACCTTTCAGGC
>JAUVYC010000059.1 GCA_030603285.1 Spirochaetota bacterium | reverse complement strand
CACTTGGGAATCTTCTAACAAGATTAAAGCTTACTTAATTCAGCAATCAACAAGTTCTGATGATAAAGAATTCTTTGTAATCTTAAATGAAAGAAACAGATTGGGAATTGATGAGCTAGGAAACGCAGTGGCAAAAGCCATGGAAGAGAAGGGGTTTGCCGTAATAAGGGCAACTGTGGGCGAAAATTGATGAACCATCCTCCTCCTATGCCAAAGAAGGCGCTCATTGTACCGCCACAGAATCCGATGATTAACAGTAAAAAAGGTGATATGTGAAAGGCGGATGAAAAAAAAGCCATGTGTTTACTTTCTCCATGAATATGTCAGGTGAAGTATTTATGTTCGTTGGCTTGCATTTATAAAACAATTACAGTCCCAGTTGATCTGCTATCTTTTTCATGGCATTGGTAACAAACTCTATATGTTCCTCAAGAGGCACACCAATCTCTTCTACGCCTTTCAATATATCTTCTCTGTTTACACCGGCTGCAAAGGCTTTATCTTTCATTTTTTTCTTCACTGATTTTACGGCTACATCGGCAAGCTTTTTACTCGGCCTTACAAGGGCAACAGCAACAATGAAACCTGTAATCTCATCGACTGCGAACAGGGCTTTTGCCATCATACTCTCTCTTTTAACCCCGCTGTAGTCTGCATGCCCGAGGATGGCATTTATCCACTCTTCAGAAACCCCCTTTTTACGAAGAATCTCTGCACCTTTAAAAGGATGGTTTTCTGCATCAGGGTATTTTTCATAATCAAAATCGTGGAGAAGGCCTACAGCGCGCCAGCTTTCTTCATCTTCATTAAACTTTTTTGCATACTCGGCCATTGCCGCTTCAACTGCCAGAGCATGTTTTATAAGGCCTGCTTTTTTTGTGTATTCAGTCAATAACTGGTATGCTTCATTTCGGTTCATGGGGACACTCCTTTTTCTGAATTTTTATTGTCTACTTTTTTTCTAAGATGACGGCTGCTACTACTATGTCTTCAAGATGTGATATACTCACAACGATATTGTCAGAGCCAAGCTTTTCTGCAAAGTCATGTGCACAACCGTACAATTTTATAAACGGTTTTCCTGATCTTTCGTGATGAATTTCAATATCTTTGAAATATACTCCTTTTCGGTTCCCTGTTCCCAGGGCTTTCATTGCTGCTTCTTTTGCTGCCCAGAATGATGTATACAACTGAGAAGCTAGTTTGTTACGTCTTTTTGCAAACTCTCGTTCGTAATCTGTATATATCCGATTCAGAAAGATTTCATTAAATCGGCAGATTGCCTTTTCAATTCTCGCCGTACTCATAATATCAATTCCATATCCGACAATCATCTTTACTCCTTATAAATTGTGTTTATAGTACTACCATTTACAATTACTATCAATACAAATCAGATATAGCAATATATCCTTCATATTTTATTTTGATATTCTTAATGGTTTTGTTTACAGAATTTTATTATTTTATAGCATAAATCTATGTCAATTTTGTTTCTATTTAACGTGACTTCTAGATAATATTTGATATGAACCGGCAATAAAATATGAAAACACATTCCCTGCATGGCATCAGAAAAAAGATAGACCGGATAGACAGGAAGCTGATGAAGGTGGTCATTAAACGGTACGGTGTAGTTGAGAAGATTGGAAGGCTCAAGAACAGGGCCGGGCTTCCTGTAGTAGATAAAAAAAGGGAAAAGGATATATTGGAGAGGATAAATAAATTGAACACGAACGATGAGATTAAAAGCTCAATAAAAAATATCTATAAATGTATATTTAATTCATCGTATAAAGTTGAAAGAGTAGAGTAGCCGAGTAAATGGATAAGTTTATTGAAGGGAAAAGATCTATAAAAGGATGCATAGATGTCCCTGGAGATAAATCCATTTCCCACAGGGCGGTTATCCTTGGGGGCATTGCTCATGGAATCAGTAACATTGCCGGTCTCTCAACATCGCAGGATGTAAAAAGCACCATCGAGGCAATGAGAAAGATCGGGATACCCATTTATGAGAAATATGGAAAAACAGTTATAGAGGGGAACGGCGTTACGGGATTTGAGCAGAAAAAAAAGCATGCCCCTGTTGAATTATATTGCAGAAACTCCGGTACCACTGCGCGGCTTCTCACCGGCCTGTTAAGCGGCGCCTGTTTTCCGGCACGTTTGACAGGTGATTCTTCACTAATGAAACGGCCAATGAACAGGGTTGTCGAACCACTTGGTGAAATTGGTGCCAGAGTAACTTCGAATGATGGGTATCTTCCTGTTGATATATCTGAAGGTACGCTCGTTCCTTTTGAATACAGGGTCCCGGTAGCAAGCGCCCAGGTAAAGACTGCCCTTATTTTTGCTGCCCTGTTTATAGGAGGAACCTCTATAGTAACAGAATCAAAAGAGACGAGAGATCATACCGAACGTATGCTTGTTTTAATGGATGGGGATATTAAAAATAAACATCTTATCCAGGGGAAAAGTATTATTATTTCCGGAAGAAAGGAACTTACACCGCTGGATATAACTATTCCAGGCGATATATCATCGGCAGTGTTTTTTATTGCCTCCGCTCTTGTTTCTCCTTCATCTGAAATTATCCTGCAGAACGTTCTTCTAAACCGAACCAGAGCACATATTCTTGAGGTTTTTAAAAGAATGGGAGGAGATATTAAAGTAGAATTAAGAGGGGATTTTCCTGAGCCGCTTGGAAATATACGGGTAAAAAGCTCCTGCCTGAAAGGGACAACTGTTGGTGGGGTAGAAATACCGCTCATAATAGATGAAATTCCAGCACTTGCTTCTGCAGCGTGCTTTGCAAAAGGCGACACTGTGGTAAGAGGAGCGTCTGAATTAAGGGTAAAGGAAAGCAACAGGATTAAAGGAATTGTTGATATGGTAAGAGGCTTCGGTGGAAAGATCGAAGAGCTTGAAGACGGTTTTATTATTTCCGGGAAAAAACATCCTGTCCCTGCTCAGATTGAGAGTCAGGGCGATCACAGGCTTGCTATGGCAGCGTCTATTATTGCACTTAATGTTAAGGGAAAAACAACTATAAAAAATGCACACTGTGTTGATATTTCTTTTCCCGGTTATTTCGATGTACTTGAATCGGTCAGTGTGTAATACTAACTGCTGAAGATATAATTTTATCTATCAATAGGAAACTTTAATGGAACGGGCAGCAGCTCAGGTTCATGAAAAGGGAGTTGATTTAAATGAAATGTATAGAGGCAAAAAAACTTTTAAAATTATATGTCGATAACAGGTTAGCTTTAAACGTTAGCACGCAGGTCGCAAAACATCTTAAAAAGTGCAGGGCCTGCTCAAAAGAGATTTCCTCATTGAAAACGTATAAAGTGGAACCCGGGAAGTTAGAGGGAGTCCATGCACCAGAAGATTCCCCCCAAAAAAGTCATAAATACCCGGGGCGTCCTTCCGGATTCGATAAAATTGTACATACACTATTTGTCCCTCTCCAGAAAAAAGTCACATTGGAGCTTGCTGCATTTGCTGCAGCGGCAATAGTGATTATCTTTGTTTTCGATGTTACGAGACCGTTAAAACAAATTGAAAATATGACTCCAGAGTCTGAGCCTGTTCTCACAGTACGTTCAACGACGAAACCTGTTAAAATAGCACGGGAAGAGGAGGGGAGTGAGCCAGAAGCTGATAGAACACTGCAGAAAACACCCACACTTGTTATAACAGAAAAACCCCTTGAAAAACCCTTTGAAGCAGCACCCGGAGAGAAAAATACTGAACAAAAAGCTGCCAACGGCGAACCGACAGCATCCACTCCAATTAGTGAAGAAAAATTGCCGGACGATTTCTTTGAACCGGTACTGAAAAATCAGGTCGATGTACCTGAAGCTGACAGCACTGTACAGAAAACGCTTCCCCCTGACAAAGAGAAAAAGACCTTCGCGATAAGATTTGGATCATCATCGAAAGTGGGAGGTTCGGAATCAGCTGTCGGCAGCTCAGCTACGGTACCACCACCATCAATGAGGATAAAAATACCCCTTGAGCTTACACTACTGACAAAACAAAATTTTAATGATATTTTTTCAAATGTTAAGGATCTGATAGAATATGAGGGAGGAAAATTATTAGCTACAGCACATGATCAAAAAACTGATCTGCCCCTCTCCGTTATTGCCAGGATACCTTCTGAAAATTACAAAAGGTTTTTGGAACAATTAAACCGTTTCGGGGAACTTGCAAAACCACTGCCCTCCAGTGGCGAGGACACAGGATCTGTCTGGGTTCATATAAATTTTACTATTTGTGAGTTATAATCAACAGCCCTCCATCAATAAGATTAACTGATTGGAACATTTCGTTAGATTCATGTCCATACTCAAACAGGAGGAGTCATGTATCCGCCATAAACCAATATCATGTTAAATAAATGCTGGTATGATAATATCAACATTTATTTGAAATCATATAATCTTTGCGTCTTTGTAGTATTATTTTTTATTGATTGCCAAAAGGAAACCGCCTCCTTTGGAGGTGGTCTATAATATTTATAAAAAGATTAATTCAAAGGCTATGCCTTTAAAAGCCTTTTGGCTTGGGAACCACCACCTGCTTTGCAGGTGGTCTTTTACTATTCTCCACCCGGAGCGCGTATGATGGGGGCTATCCCGCTGATTTCTGTTCCCAGTACAAGTTCCCCATTGTCAACCACAGCCCTGAAGATCTCCTTATCCCTTTCCTGAAAAGGCTCAAGGGAATAATTGGGGAGCCTGTAATTGATTGCTTGCGGTTTAAACCATTCCACCTGTGTTAATGCATCGCCTTTTCTCCAGATAATAAGAAAGTTTTGAATGAATGTGCTGGCTTGTGGTGTATAAATCCTTACTGTATCGAGTAATTCGATAGGAATGTATAGGTGCTGTGGTTCATTATTGTTTCCTACGTAGGTGATTTTATACCCTTCGTCTCCCTCCTGGAATCCAAAAACCTGATAAATATTGATTATCGCGTCACTTTTTGGAAGGTCGCCAATTTTGACTATCCTTTGAGCATATGTAACACCTGCGCAGATAACAAGAACCAATACTATTACAAAAAAAAGTAATCTTTTCATAAAAACCCCCTGCAGGAATTATCCCTCTGTTGAGAATGTTCAGGATATGAATTTTCCTTCGTTCTCTAATTTACTTTATTCATATTATAATACTATAATCGGCAAAAATCATGATATTTCGTGAATTTTTTTGTTTTCTATTGCTGTTATAAATGCAGCTTACACCGGTAACCAGCCATCTTTCTGTATTTATAAGCCGGTACTGAATATATTTTGTATATTTACTTTTCTTATTTGGACGGAAACCTGTTAACTTTTTAAAAAAATTATGGTATAGTTAGTAGGTTTCAGAGATAATTACAGGAATGTATTATATGTTTTAAAAGAAAGCAATCTTTACCCTAATGTGGACAAGCCACATTCAAGATTTTTAGAATTTCCTTGCCAAAAAAGCAAGGAAATTGTTATTAAGGTACTAAGAGGAGAAATTCGTGGATATTTTTCAAAAGGCTTTTGATTATTCCCAGGCGGATGAATACAGGGCAAAAGGATTGTATCCCTACTTCCGGCCAATAGAAACAGGTACAGATACAGAAGTATACATAAATGGAAAAAAAATGATTATGCTCGGTTCTAACTCGTATTTAGGACTTACGTTCAATGAAAGTACCGTACGTGGAGCAATTGAAAGCATAAAGAAACACGGGACAGGGTGTGCAGGCTCACGATTTTTAAACGGAACACTCATTCTCCATGAAGACCTTGAAGAAAAATTAGCCCGGTTTATGAAAAAGGAAAAAGCACTCTTATTTTCAACAGGATTACTGACCAATCAGGGGATTTTATCTACAATAATCGGGAAAACAGATATCGCATATGTTGATAAGGCAGACCATGCGAGCATCATTGACGGTGTCAGGCTCTCATTTGGCAGGGTGGTGAAGTATAAACATAATGACATGGATGATTTAAAGAGGGTATTGGAACAGTCGGATAAAAAGGCAGGGAAATTGATTGTCGTTGACGGGGTATTCAGCATGGAAGGGGACCTCGCGGACCTTCCCAATATTGTCGATCTTGCGAAAAAGTTTGGTGCACGGTTAATGGTCGACGAGGCTCATGCAGTCGGCGTTTTGGGGAAAAACGGGAGAGGGACTGCTGAGCATTTCGGGCTTGAGGATGATGTTGATATCCAGATGGCAACTTTCAGTAAATCCTTTGCTACAATAGGGGGGTTTGCAGTTTCCTGTCACTCGGTAATCGATTATCTCAAGCATCATTCCAGGGCACTTATATTTACAGCCAGCCTGCCTCCTGCTGTTCTGGGTGTAGTAAATAATGCACTTTTGATTATTCAGAATGAACCTGATAGAAGAACACGCCTTTCTCAAATTGCTGAGAAGATGCGAAAAGCCTTTAAAGAAATGGGGTACAATGTCGGGCATACTGTAACACCGATAATTCCTCTTATTATCGGGGATATGGACAAGTGTCTGATGATGTGGAAAGAAGTAACTGAAAATGGATTATTTGTAAATCCTGCAGTCCCCCCTGCTGTTCCTCCCGGATATTCGTTAATTCGGACAAGTTATACCGCAACTCATACCGATGATCAGCTTGATTTTGCTATTGATGTATTCAAGAAGGCCGGCAAAAAATTGGGTATTATTTGAAAATTATGTATGGAAACATTGTCAATATAAATGAAATATCAATAACTTTTATACAATTTTTATTATAACTATAGATTATTAAATATATGAATATAATTAGTTTGGTAAAATGAATTGTTTTATTTATTTTGTACTGGAATTTTGAGCTTAAGATGGTGTTTTTATCACGTTATTTTTAACATTACTAATCATTAATCAGGAGGGAATAAGGGTGCTTAATTTTCTGGACATTTATGAACGGGCGCTCAAAGGGCCTGTTATGAGTGAAGAAGATTTTGACATGAAACTGTTTATACCCAGACTAAAAAGATTAGTAGCGGTGCCATTTCAGAGCTAAAGATGGACTTTGGTACCTTAATACTGATTTTCTTGCCTTTTAGGCAAGAAAATTTTTATAATCAAGAATGTGGCTTGTCCACATTAGGGTTATGAATAAGGTTTCGTACCTGCTTAACTGGGGAGCGAACATTGGTGCCGAAACAAGCCCAATTCTGGGAGGTTATAGTGGGGGGCCTGCCGGGACTGCGGTATTGAGTACAGCGTATATCCTTATGAGACTTCTTGCCTTAAAAGGTAACTATCAGCTCACATTTCCATTTCATTTCAATTATGGCTGTTCTACTTCTCGAGATGTTATTATGGGTGGTTTCATCAAGCTGCCAGGCCGCAAGCAGGAATATTCCTATGCCGGTTATATGGTTTGGGTATATGGCTGCCGGACCTGAAACAAAAATGTATTTCCATGAGACGGCAGCTTATATACTCTGGGCAACAACATCCGGTGCTCCTTCAGTTCAGACACCTCATCCAGCAAAAGCTGTAAAGATTGATGGAATAACTCCTGTGGAAGCAAAATTTGGTGTAGAAATGGTAAAAGCAGCTGTAAACCTCAGCAGGAAGGAGGCAAATGAAATAGTTCTAAAACTTCTTGATAAATATGAAGTTAAATTAGATAATCCTCCGACAGGGAGTATTTACCAGGATTGCTGCGATGTTACTACCGGAAGACCCGGGGGAAAATATATGCGGCTCTATAACGAGATAAAAGACGAACTGGACGGAATTGGGATTCCTTTTTGATAAAAGATTTACTAATTTTAAATAGTAACGGTAAAGGGCGATGTTCATAATATAGGGAAAAATATCGTAGCAACTGTCCTTGAAACAAACGGATTTGAGGTGGTGGATACGGGAAAATTATTCCAGACTCTTCTCGTATATCCGGTAGACTTTGGTCTGCAATAAGTTTAATTTTTCCAGGGCGTTTCGCATGCGGGCATTGTCCTCGAGTACCCAGTTGGCTTCAAGACGTACCCTCCTTGACTTCAGGGATTCGTACAGGCTCATATAGAGAAGCACATCGAGCCCCATATTTTTGTAGGCCGGTAAAACCGCAAGAGCCCACAGCCTGAAGTCAGTTATTTTTTTCACACTGGAAAGTAGTTTAACAAAGCCAAGGGGAAAAAGCCTGCCTCTGATCTGTTTCAGAATAATGTTCAGATCTGGAAATCCAAGGCAATAGCCGACAGTCATACCGGAATCTTCAACAAACAAAATTGTATCCTCATCAACAATGATTTTGAGTTTCTTAAACATTGCCAAAAGCTCGCCCCTATCGAGGGGCACATATCCCCAGTTACCTTGCAGTGATATGTTCGATATCCTCCAGATGTTCTCTGCTTCACGTGGAAGCTGTCTAAAATCGAGCTTCCTTATCCTCAGGTTTGGTTTCTTCAGGAGGAGTTTCTCTCTGAATCTTACAAAACGGTCCGGGATACAGTAACCCTTCTTCATATCTCCCTCATAGGCCAGGAGGTCCATGACCTTCACATAGCCGAGACTTTCCATGAAGTCATTGTAATAGGGCGGGTTATAGGGTGCCATGAAAACGGGAGGGCTCTCAAAACCTTTATACAAAAATCCCCAGCATTCTGCAATCGGGTTGATCGGCCCCATCACAGCAGTCATACGGCAGGATTTTATCCATTGTTCAGCCCTGAGGAAAAGAGCTTTCGCAACAGCCAGATCGTCCACACACTCAAAGGCTCCGAAAAAACCTGCGGCTGAATTGAAATGTCTGTTAAAATTATGGTCTACGTAAGCGAGAATTCTTCCTACCACCTTTTTCTCTTTGAACGCGATAAAAAGTGTATAATCCGAGTGGGCCAGAACAGGGTTTTTCCGGGTATACGATTTTCGCTCCTCAATCCACAGAGGTGGAACCCAGCGTGGGTCAGCCCTGTAAAGCTTTTCCGGGAAATAGACGAACCACCTCATTGATTTTTTACTTTTTACTTCTTCGATCTGCACAGACATGTTCTCAACTCCATGATTATTAAAGGTACAGTTCAGCCGATTTTGACTACAATGACACTTATCCTTCAACCCTTTCCATGGGTAGAAGAGGATACTCCTATGACACCTGATGTGGACAAGCCACATTCAAGATTCAGGTCATGTATACCACGAATTACAAAAGATTTCAAGGGAATAAACACGAGAACATGGGCCGGAAACCAAACAATGGATTATCTCTATCGATAAATGTTCCAATTCGTAAATAGAGAAATAAATTTATAAAAAGATTACTTAACATCTATTTTTAACTGCATTACTTTAGATATGAGAAGGAGGCTCTGATAATGAAAACATTGGTTATCTACCATTCTGAACATCATGGTAATACTGAAAAAATTGCGAAAACAATTTCAACTGCACTTAATACAGAATTATTAAGGTCACAAAACATAGATATAGACAATATCCATGAATATGATTTAATCGGCTTTGGTTCAGGGATTTACTACGGCAAATTTCATCAAGACGTATACAGCTTTGTCGATAAATTACCGGAACAAGGGGAAAAAAAATCGTTTATTTTTTCAACTACTGGATCAAAAGCCTATAGCGATAGGGCTCATGACTCCTTTAAATTAAAGTTAAAAGAAAAAGGTTTTAAAGTTATAGGAGAGTTTTCCTGCCCTGGTTTTGATACAGCTTTATCGTCTGAAGGCATTAATAAAGGAAGGCCAAATGCTGATGATCTGAAAGCAGCTGAGCAATTTGCAAAAAACCTTAGAAATAAATAAGTTTTATGTTCCGATCTGCATCGGAAATATTCCCACTCACGGTTACGATGGCGGTTACACCTGAGGCCAGGGCCATTCTCAAATGCAAAAGAGCGAAACAATATGGAGAAGCGTTATAGTTTACACGGTTTTTTAATCGTTGAAAAAATAAATAGTATCGTATGGATTCAGCATGTTGGAGATTGGAACAATACAGGTGAGATGATGTATATATTGGGGAGCGCATATATCCTTAAAGATTACAATTTGCTTTTATTAGGAAGATGTGGATTAATGGAAGTAGAAAAGGAAATGGAAACTATTGATGATGTAGAAAAATATTTAGAATCTTTGCCAAAATGGGATAAAACAAAATATTATGTAAAGCTAGCAGATATGGAGCTATTTTCTCTCATAGAATGTAAAACAGGAGAGGTAGTATACAGCGAAAAGAATCCTAATATTTTGAGAAGCCTTCGTTTTATGGAAAAAGAAAGAAAGACTGACGATATATAAACTACTATGAACCATAATTAAACTACATCTAAGCAGGGCAATCTCTATGGGCGGAGGGAGGCAGTAGGCCGACTGGAGCCCATAGAGATCAAAATCGAAAAGGGGGCTCTAAAATTGTCAGATTCAGAGAATAAACACCATCAAGTAAGAAAACGACGGATGCTCTCAGCTGAGAAGAAGTATCAAATCCTCGAAGAGACTAAAGCACACCCTGATAAGAAAGGTGAGATACTTCGTCGTGAAGGGCTTTATCTTTCCGATCTGCTGCGGTATGAAGAGGCAGCAAAAGAAGGAGCAATAAAGGAGTTAAGGAATTCGGTACCAGGTAGGAAGAAGGTCAAAGAAGTACCCATAGAAGAGTATGAGAAAATAAAAGCTGAATTAGAGCGAAAAGAGAAAGCACTTGCTGATCTTACTGTAGAGCACATGATTCTAAAAAAAAAGTGAATGGGGAATAAGCGGACCGATTAAGAAAGAGAGGCTACCGAAGGAAATGAAGCAGGAGATTTTAAGTACTATTCAGAAAGTAAAAGACCACCTGCAAAGCAGGTGGTCTTTTACTGCAACCGATTTTATTGAGCGATTTTATCGTCGAGCACACAACGCACATTCTGCCTAAACATTAACATCCTGGTAATCATTCGAAACGACCAGAGGTCGTCTTGCTTATTATTATGGCCTCTATTCAAGCAGGAGTAGAGGTAAGGACTGCTGCAAGCAGCAGGTGCCAGAAAAGATGGCAGCCTCGATAAGTTTGGCTGAGGAGACAGATCAGAAGAAGAACCAAAGAAAGTGCCCGAAGAAAGTCCTGTTGAAACTTTATCTCAAAAGAAGTCTAAACAAACCTGGGCCAGATTGATAAAAAAGGTATTTGTAGTAGACCCCTGGAGTTTGCAAAGCAAACTCCCTGGTAGTTTTGGCAAATGCCAAAACTACACTGGATTTGTCCTGATGTGGACAAGCCACATTCAAGATTAAAAAGATTTTCTTGCCTGTTGGGCAAGAAAATCAGTATTGAGGTACCGAAGAAGTACAAAAAATCCTTACCCGCCTCAGGAAGAATAAGTCTCCACCTTTTGATAATAAGACACAACCAGAAGCCTCATGATTATATTTTTCCTTATTTCACTGGTTATAAAAACAAACCAGGTGTTGAATCTCACATTATTCCGACAAATCAGTTCACATTAATTTGAGAAAAAATGGTTAATGAGGATGGGGATTGTAATCACAAAATAGGGGGAGAAAGAGGC
>JAUVYC010000225.1 GCA_030603285.1 Spirochaetota bacterium | reverse complement strand
GCCTGAAGCTAGTTCTGAGTATGGTGATTTTATGGATTTCTTTACCTGTGTATGCTTCCTATTACTGGGATTATCCGCGATATATCACTAAGAATACTGATAAATCTTTAAAATCTGATGTAAAGGCTGTTGATGCAGACGGTGAAATATTGGTCTTTTATTTAGAAGAGAGGAAAAAAAGCGCTGGGATAAACTACAGTTCAACAAAAGATTTTCGTAAATTTAATGATCCTGTGGCCGCGGAATCTGGAATTGCATTAAAGGAAGGCTTTTCACCTCACTTTGATGTGATTTTTATTAAAAACATCCTGTTCCTTGCATGGAATTCCATGGACGGATCGCTTCATTATAGTACAAGCAATGATAAAGGAGCCAATTGGCAGAAGGAGAAAGTACTCATTAAAGATGAAAATTTCTGCTTCAGACCGATATTTTTCTTCGAGAATAATGTAATCTACCTCTTCTATCATACGGAGAGTGTGGGAAGACAGATTGATTTTTTTTATTTAGAAAGTAAAGACCTTGGAAAAACATGGACGAAGCCCTTTCAAATTGTGAAGGGGTTTGCAGGGTCTTTCTTTCCCTTCATGAGATCATATCGAGGGAACTTATATGTAGTCTGGCAGTCAAGACCTTTTTCCGAAACTCAGACTCCCCTTTTTAATGTTTACCTTTCGATAAGCAGGGATAGGGGAGCTTCATGGTCTTCTCCTTTAATGCTCACAAAGAGTTTGGTTAGGGAAAATACCCGGCCTTCAATCTATTTTGAAGGTGATAGATTTTATTTACTCTTTGAGGGCGATATGGGAGGTGCGAGCGGTATTTATTATAGAGAATATGATTTAGCAGGAAACCCGCTCTCAGACGAACAAAAAGTTAATGAATCTCTTTTAAATGCAAAGGATCCGGTGCGGATTGTTTTTGATGATGAGCTCGTAGTTTTTTATCTCGATGGCAGAGATGGAAATGAGAGGATATATTATTCTTTGAAGAAAGACAAAGAGTTTATAGAAGAGGGCCCCCTCGGAATGAAGGGGAAAGACATTTACCGTTATTCCACTTTTGTAAAGGAGGGTACCATCTATTTATTCTGGCAGGATGAAGGAGGAATTGTATTTTTAGGTCCGGATATAACAGTACTCCCTGTAAAAATTCAACCACTTGAAAACCATTATATTGGAATAAGTGGGGTAAAAGTGAGCTGGGTGGAGCCAAAAGATTCATCCGGTTTAGAAGGGTATTGCTACTCTTTCAATAAAGAAAAAATTGATGAACCTGAAATCATGAATCTTTCTACTTTTACTGGAAGTATTCATCTCAAATCTGCAGAAGAGGGGCGTTGTTATTTTCATCTGAGGGCCATGGATAAAGCAGGAAATTATTCAAACGTGACAACAATCCCCTTCACGGTTGATATTACTCCACCTCCGGCACCTGTGGTTATTCCTCTGGAAATCGATGAGAATGGTTTTTACAAGGATAATTCTCCGGTATTTCAATGGTCCATAAAAGCATCTGATGTTGCCGGATATAATTATAATCTTGTGAAAAGAAAGGCGGCAATAAAGAATGCCAATATACGCACAACAAAAAGGAGAACAAAGTATCCACCGATTGATGAAGGCGCCTGGGTTTTTAATGTTGCAGCCGTAGACAGAGCCGGTAATGTTGGAAAAACGTCTCATTATAAAATACGATTGAAACCACTGCCGAAGGTTCCGGTAAAAATTGCTCCGCCGTGGATATTAAAACGGGAAACCTTTGAGGTCAGCCCTGTTCTTAATATTTCTCTTTACCTTGTACTGGGAGGCCTGTTGTTTATTGCATTTTTTATTTCTTTTGACATTTTTTTTAAATCTATGTCCGGAGAGGAAAGAGTTCAAATGGAAACAAAAGCAAGCACTACTGGAGTGAGGAAAAAGCGCTTTGGATTACGATTTAAGTTCAGCTTTTTAATCGTTGCATTAATACTGATATTAACGATCGGCATCAGCACTATTTTGAGTATTGTGAGCACCGAGAATCAAAAAAGGGCACTTGCTGACCAGATGATGGATAAAGCGAAGCTCTCCCTTGATAATATGATAAATGTTGCACGGGAAGATATAATAGACAACGAAACACTTCGTCTTCTGAAAGTCATTGCTAAGATGAGGGAAAATCAGGATATAATGTACAGTATTATCCTTGACCCGGATAATACGGTGGTTGCACATTCGGATAGAAATGAAATAGGGAAGGTTCTTACTGATAATGTTACGCAAATAGCCTCAAAATCAAATGATATCATAATAGATCCGGAATATATCCCTGAGGAGCTTGAAGAAGTTTACGTACTTGCTTCCCCAATAACTTTTGGGGATACAAGATTAGGCACTGCCCAGATAGGCTATTCAACCCACAGTATTTTTCAAACAATAGGTGAGGCAAGGAGGGAAAATTTATACAATGCAATGATTGTGACGGGTGTTACTATTTTAGTAGGCATACTGGGAGCGGTCGTCATGGCTTCCATTATAATCAGGCCCATAAAGGTGCTTGCAAAGGGTGCTAATATTATCGGAGAAGGCAGGCTCGATTATAAAATTCATATCAAGGCACGGGATGAAATAGGCCTTCTTTCTGATGAGTTTAACCGGATGACTGAACGGCTTCTTGAATACCAGAAAAGGATGGAGGAAAAGGCAAAGTTTGACGAGCAGTTGGAGATTGCACGGAAGATACAGCATGACCTGATTCCACAGGTGGGGATTGATAATGAGGCCATAAGCATTGACGGCTTTTACAAGGCAGCAGCCGCTGTCGGAGGGGATTATTATGATTTTATCCAGATTGGGGGAGAAAGGTACGGACTCATTATGAGTGATGTAGCGGGCAAAGGTGTCCCGGCATCTCTTATGATGATCATGATACGAACAGTATTTAAATCACTCATTCATTTCGGAGTAAGTGAACCGGCACGGGTAGTAACTTTGATGAATGATACCCTCGCATCGGATATTTCCAGCGATCGTTTTGCTACACTGCTATTTGGAGTGTTTAATCGAAAAAACCGTTATTTTCGTTATACAAATGCCGGATATGGCCCTCTGATGGTATATAAGAGGGATAAAAATAGGTGCTTCATGGTAAATCCTCCTAAAGACTCTATGGCTATTGGGGTAATACCTGATCAGCAGTATTCGGAGGCGAATCCGATTTTACTTGAAGGGGGCGACTCTCTATTTCTTTTTACTGATGGAATTCATGAAGCTCGAAATGAAAAAGAAGAAGAGTACGGCATGAACAGGCTGTCTAATATTATCCCTTCATTTGCTGACAAAGGAACGAAGGAAATGGCAAATCTGATTATAGAAGATGTTTTAAAATTTGCAGGCAATAAGGAGCAGTACGATGATATGACTCTTACTGTAATGAAAGTAAAATAAGAAAAGGGGTGTAAATAATTTGAAAATGTTATATACTTATTCTATATTTGAAACAGAGTGAGAGAGGTGTATCGATGAACGAGATAATGATTAAAGATTCTTTAAAGATTACCCCGATGCAGGTTGGGGGGAGTGGAGACACAGTCCAGCTGATATTAAACGGATATCTGGATACATACAACTCTCCTGAATTTCAATCCCATGTAAACTCTTTAATTAATACAGGAATACAAAATATAATATTTAACTGTAATGGGTTGAACTATATCAGCAGTACAGGTATCGGGGCGTTTACTGCCTTCCTGAAGCTGATGAAACAGAAAAAAGGAGATATGGCTCTCTTTGGTCTTCAGAAAAAGGTGATGGAAGTTTTTCAACTTCTGGGTTTTACGAAATTCTTTAAGATTGCGGAAGATTTTGATAATGCTCTGGCATTAGTACAGAGTAAAGCCAAAGAAGAGCAGAAGGAACCATCCGAAGCCGCTCGGAGTCAGCCGATTTTCCCTCTTATTTTTGACTGCCCTCGTTGCAGGAAGAAACTTAAGACAGCCAGAGCGGGAAAATTCAGGTGTTCCGGCTGTAAAGGCATAATTGCAGTCGACGAAAATGGAAAAGCAGGGTTAGCTTAGGTGCGTATAATGGAGTGGTAAAGATGAAGAGTGAAACGATTTTTTTGGAATCGAACCTGACGAATTTGGCTAAAGCGCGTAATTTCATATCGAAGATGGCAAAAACCTCCGGAATAGGTGAAGATGATATTACGAAAATAGAAATATCCTGCGATGAGTGGAGTGCTAATATAATGGAACATTCTCTCGGCAGTAATTTAAATAAGGGATTTACAATTGAATGTAAAAGGAAGGATAATAAGTTTATCGTTATTTATGAGCATGAAGGTATGAAGTTTAATCCTATTGAGTATGAAAATGTTGACCTGGAAGAGCATTTTGAAGCATTCAAGGAAAGGGGTCTCGGCTTATATATAATGAAGGAGATGATGGATGAAATTCACTATGAATATGTCGATCATAAAATAAACAGGCTCATACTTGTAAAACATCTGTTTAATGAAGAGTAAAGTATATGTTTCAGCCGCCAGGACTCAAAGCCACGAAGACCAAAGATCCACCTGCAGTGATTTACTACCTTTACTTTTAAGTAAATACATTTTTAGTAGCGGTAATTCATGAATTACCCCTGCATATTAAAATACCACCTTTGTGACTTAGCTGCAAATTGATAGCAAGAAAGGTCTTACAGTTAACTGCCAAAAGTAAGCCACCTCCTTTGGAGGTGGTATATAATATTTCAAAAAAGATTAATTCAAAGGCTATGCCATTAAAAG
>JAUVYC010000195.1 GCA_030603285.1 Spirochaetota bacterium | reverse complement strand
TGAATGTCACCGACTCCTATTTCAACGATTCTAAAGAAGTAGGTATTGTCTATACAGTGGGGACAGACTTCGGTGGCGGAGTTACTTATCCTGCCGATAATGGATATATTGGAGTCAACTTAAACGCTAGTTTGTGGCCTGGCACTACATGGAGGGGCGTATTCATACTGCATATAAATGGCACCGTCCTGAATATCGATGAAAATATATGCTGGTTTATCAATGATTGATACAGAGCAATAAAAAACAGCAATATCAAACGGAATCAGAGCCTTAAGATTCTCCCTGTACCTTCCGAAACTGTCAAGAATATTAATAATATTCACTTTATCAGTCGTGAACGAAAGAACCTCATGGCCATTGGGTGAAGGTACCGAAGGCTCCACCCAGAAGGGGAAAAAGTCAGTAGTATAATCTATTTCCGGTGAGGGGAGATATTCTTGAACCTCAAACTTTATTATCCCTTCAATTTTCTGCCGGTCATGAAAAGGAAACCTCAAAGTATTTCTGTAATAAAGGGAAGGGTGAAGAATATAGTAAACAGTCTCTTTTGTAATGCCTTCTTTATCAAGTATTTCTTCAATCGGTTCATTATTATACCTTGCAACTCTTAAACCTTCCTTTAACGGTAGCTTTTCTTCTGCTGTAAGTATATTAATATTTTTTTTCAGCTTCTCAACAAAGATGCCCTTTCTCCCGAATCCGATTCTAATACTAAAGAGATCTGTTATAGTAGACAACTCTAAACCCCCTGGCGTCTCTCAATACGACAGCCATGATTGTCTGCGAAAATCCACCAGACATCCCTGTTGCAGATATCCTGAATAAATTGCTCTTTACTGTAATCAATGAATTTATTTCATCATATAAAATATCGGAAACTGTTTCAACATTCTTCAAATCCTGGATGTTTTTAAACGGATCATCCTCTCTATACTCGATAATATCATTTACTATAAACTCATCCATATCCTCAGACAAGCATAGTAATACAGGTTTACTTGCCGTATTTATATTTATTTTACCATCCCCATATACTGTAATATAATGCATAAGGGACACATATTCTTCATTTCCTACAGGACTTCGTGATGATGGAGGTAAAAATAAAAGGTCACGGTCCATTCCCTTTACAAGGAAAAGTTCACCGGTGGTGATAAACCCATCATTCCTTGGTGTAAATGGAGGAGTGAGATAATGATAATATGAAGCCTCCGCGCCATTCGGCAGCTCTATGTCATTACTATCCTGCCAGTCAACAACCCCATCCACAAGGGACGGCTCAATACTCAGGAAACGGAACATTCTCGACAACATAACACTTCTCCGTTTATCTTCTTTTCCCAATGTAGATACCAGATTTCTTAGATTGAACCGTGCCTTTTCATCCTCAATAGTAATTGATATACTCCCTTCTCCAAAAGGAACCGGCGGAAGCCCTCCGTACCAGAAATCACCTGGCCCATCATAGCTGTTCGTATCATTCTTCAACAGCGCAAGTGCGGCCTGATAACCCCCGTATGCATAGTACAGAGCCTTTGTTGAATAAGTATGATTGACTGCCATTTTCAAATTTATTCCACTCCGCTGGGCGAATTCAAGGGCCAACAGTGAAAGAATTGATAAAAGCACCAGCACAGAGATCAGAGCAAAAGCATTTAATTTTTTTCTAAATCTCGGATATATACACATTGAAAAACTCTCTATATTTTTTCCCGCCTAATGAAAAAATCAATTCAATACCTTCAGGAAGCAGCCCCATCTTTTTCGTATCCCAGCTTTCATACCATTTGCCTTTCTTATAAAATCGAAGCATAAATGATGTAAAATCGTCTCTGATGATAAATTCAACAGGTTCTTGAATCGTCTCAGGAGAAAGTGTATGAAAAAAGATTTTCTTCGTAATAACCAATAGGTCGCTGTCCTCCTCATTCTGTTTGACTTCATATTCAACCCTGATAATTTCTTCTCTTTTTCCGATCTCAAGGTAGGTTTGAGGCAAAATTGTAGTAAAAACAAGGTTATTGATCTTCTTCCCATCAAAATCCATCCTGTTAGACAAAAATATCGTTTGCTCTGCCCTTTTCACATAAACAGCACTCGAAATTTCAACATCAAGCCTATTCAAAAACCACCGTATATTCCGCAAAACTTCTTCGTTTTTTCGATTAATTTCTGTTATTTTCCGCACAGACACGAAAGAAGTATATGAGAGGGCGGCAATGACAGACCATATGGAAAGTGAAATCAGAAGCTCAAAAAGTGTGAAAGCTCCGTATTTTCTCCTCTTCATGCATCCAAACCCAGGCTTTGATATAAGATTGAAGCGATGGCATAGCTAAAGCCTCAATATCGTGAGACTATCGTCTGTAATGTATAAGTTTTGTTTTCCCCCCATTCAACTTCAACCGATACTATCTTCAAATCCACTATAAAAGGGAACTCGAAAGTTTCTATTATTTTTTTCCACTTTAACCCTTCAAAGTAATCTTCTTCGAATGTTCCTTCTAAAATGCCGGATTCCGGATATCCTTTGTTCATCATATCCTTTATGATAGACTCTGCTGCAATTACTGCTGTATTTAACTCGGATGCCTCTTTTGCCGATCTCAAATTAACCAGATTCCCTCTGAAGATTGCAAGCATTGCGACTGCAAGGATAGTAAGAGTAATAAGCACCTCTATCAGGGTAAATGTTTTTAATTTAATCATTTCTTAAAATTTTTTTTTACTTTACTTTAATAATATAATATTTATTATATCCAATACTGAAGAATAATATCAATTTTAATTTTTTGGAGCTTTGGATGGGATCCCTTCCAAAAGTAGCAATACAGGGAGAAGAAGGATCTTTCAGTGAAGAGGCGGGAGTCAAATATTGGGAAAAATCGGTTGTCTTTATACCCAAAAGGAGTTCAGACGAAGTCATTAAGGCTGTTGAGGAAAATGAGGCAGACTATGGATTACTCCCGATAGAAAATTCCCTTATCGGGAGCGTTTCAACAACCTATGATCTTCTGCTGGAGTCTCATTTTCCGATTATTGGTGAAATTATTACACAGATTTCACACTATCTCCTTGCTATTAAAAAGATACCATTAAAAAATATTAAGAGAATATATTCCCACCCGGTTGCCCTATCCCAGTGTTCCAGCTTTCTGCAGGGCCTTAAGCACTGTGAAATTATCCCCAATTATGATACGGCCGGGAGTGCACTGAAGATTTCCAGAGAAAAAGATCCGGGGATTGCGGCAATTGCGAGTAAGCATGCTGCCAAAATTTATAACCTTGAGATACTGGCAGAAAAACTGGAAGATTACCCAAACAATCAGACACGTTTCATCATTATTTCAAAAACAGCAAAAACTGAATATCATAAAAATGCAAAAACCTCAATTGTCTTTACGACACTTCACCAGCCAGGAGCACTTTACAGAGTATTAAAAGTATTCAACGATTATGGAATAAATCTCACAAAACTCGAATCCCGGCCTCACAAGACAGAACCATGGAGATCTTACTTCTATCTAGACTTTGAGGGGCACAAGGCAGATCAAATGGTCAAAGAGGTTTTTAAAGAACTAAAAGAACAGACGAATTTCCTCAAAATAATGGGAAGCTACCCTATCTGGACAGGAAAGGGAAAGGTTGAACACCTGCATCTGAAAAAAACAGAAGATGAAGATAAATCTCACCTGCCGCTGTATAGCAGGGAAAGACAGGACAAATCTACAACAATCTCTCTGAAAAGCCCGAATATGGCAGATGTCACCATTGGAGGAGGGGCCTTTACTATTATTGCAGGTCCGTGCTCTGTAGAGGGGAGGAAACAACTTTTTAAAACAGCAAATATAATAAGAGAATCCGGAGTCAGAATACTGCGTGGCGGTGCATTTAAACCAAGGACATCCCCCTATAGTTTCCAGGGGCTTGGTGAAGAAGGCCTGAAACTCTTAAAAGAGGCCAGGGATGCCTATGGCTTGTATATCATATCAGAGGTGGTTTCACCGGCAGATGTGGAACTGGTCTCACCTTATGTTGATATTTTTCAGATAGGTGCACGAAATATGCAGAACTTCACCCTGCTCAAAGAAATCGGAAACATACAAAAACCCGTTCTCCTGAAAAGAGGGATGTCTGCTACAATTTCGGAGTTTCTCCTCTCGGCTGAATATATCCTTTCACACGGAAATGAAAGAGTAATTCTCTGCGAGAGAGGTATCAGAACCTTTGAAACAACCACAAGGAATACACTCGATCTTTCAGCCGTACCCATATTGAAAGAAGAAACACATCTTCCGGTATTTGTAGATCCAAGCCATGGGACCGGTAATAGAAAGCTCGTGCTTCCAATGAGTAAGGCTGCAATGGTATCAGGAGCAGACGGCGTAATGGTCGAGGTGCACTTTCAACCTGATTCGGCGATGAGTGATGGAAACCAGTCTTTGGATCCGGAAATGTACAGTGTATTTAAAAAAGAATTGGATATGCTCATAGAAAAATTGATATCTTAAATTGCATATTTATCGCAATTACCCATAAACATTTACAGGCAAAAACCTCGTTAATTATGAAATGGGGAAAAATAAAACTATTTGTAATGTTTATTCATTTTCTTGTCGCAAGTTGACAAACAGAATACTTGAAAAATTGTGAAAACATGTGTATTATAAAATGTGTTAAGAAAATTACGGGAGTCAAATATGCCATTAAAAATATTAAAAATTAAAATTCCATCGGATCTTTTTACAGCATTGAATGAGACAGAAACGGAAGTTTTAAACGATATGAAGTTGAATTCAGCCTTACATTATTATCAATCCAGCAAACTTTCTATGGGAAAAGCTGCGAAATTCGCTGGTCTCTCAAAATATGAATTTGAAACCATCTTATCAAAGCTTAAAATATCAATCTCCAACCTGGATATTGATGATATAAAAGCAGACCTCAATAAAGCTTTAAAACTATAAAATGAAAGCCGTTCTCGATACAAGCCCAATAATATCATTATCAATTTTAAATAAGTTACCAATTCTAGAATCCCTTTTCAGTTCAATATATATTCCTAAAGCTGTATGGAAAGAACTTTCTGATAATAAAGCAATACTACCCTTTTCGGGTATTAAATCTTTTTTTAACTCCAGGGTGATAAGAGAAATAAGTAAAAATAATGATCTTACACCTTTTGTAGATTGTGGAGAATCCGAAGCAATTATATTGGCAAAAGAGATCAATGCAGATTATCTAATTATAGATGATAAGAGAGCGAGATCAATAGCTGAAGAAATTGGCCTTGAATGTATAGGAACACTTGGTTTGCTATACAGAGCAAAAG
>JAUVYC010000013.1 GCA_030603285.1 Spirochaetota bacterium | reverse complement strand
GTGCCTTTTGGACAAGAAAATCAGGATTAAGGTACTATTTGACTCCAAGAATATACCTGTTTATATATTATGTCAAGAAAACCGAGGGAGCCTTAAGATTAATTGTTTATCTGGTTGGAAAATGAAAATAGTGATTGACATTAAATATAATAAAGGTATACTTAAAAAAATTATAATAAGTAAATAGCGTAAGCCATGATAAACAAAATCTTCTTTTAAAACTTATACACCATAGATATTTTAACTGTTATAACTTATTACAATGCATAAAGTTATGGGAGTAGAGGTGGAATATAAAAAGACTATTTTTATAACTCATTAAATATCAATAAGTTATGAGTTATATAAATAGCCAGCATCCCTGTTATCGCGCTATCTATAATCTTGCAAAAATATCTAGTCCGTGGTTTGACCTTAGGTGCCGTTAAAGGCTAAATATTGAAAAAATATATAGAATTTTATACATGATGATGAAATTATGGCATCGTACATTCTCTCCCATGACCTCGGTACAACAGGTGATAAAGCAACGCTTTTCAGTGCAGAAGGCAAACTTATATCCAGTACATTCGCTTCCTATCAGACATACTATCCGGAGATCGGATGGGCGGAACAAGACCCTGAACACTACTGGCGGGCATTTTGTGAATCAACAAAAGCACTCATTGATAAAGCGAAAATAAAGCCATTTGACATTGCAGTTGTATCCTTTTCCGGGCAGATGATGGCAGCTCTGCCGGTGGACAAAGATGGAAAGGCCTTAAGAAACTCCATAATATGGGCCGATTTACGCTCTACAAAACAGGTCGGAGAGTTATCTACCCGCATTGGAGAAGATAGTGTCTATGAAATAACGGGCCACCGATTGAGTGCTTCCTATTCAGCCGCTAAGATTATGTGGATAAGAGAAAATGAGCCTGAAGTTTACAAGAATACCCACAAGTTTATCCATGCCAAAGATTTTATCGTATCCAGGCTAACAGGCAACATATACTCCGACTATTCAGATGCGTCCGGAATGAACCTCCTTGATATCAAGTCCCTGGATTGGTCTGAAGAGCTCCTCGAGGCTACTAAGATAGATCAAAACAAATTACCCGATCTAGTTGAATCAACAGAGGTTGTTGGAAAGGTTACTGGAAAAGCGTCTTCTTTGAGTGGTCTCATCCAGGGAACACCTGTCGTTATAGGTGGGGGTGACGGGGCATGTGCTACATGCGGAGCAGGGGTAATGGGAGAAGAAGAAGCATACATCTACCTGGGAACCTCCACCTGGATGGCTCTCGCAACAAGAAGGCCGATAATCGATCCCAAAAAGAGAACTTTTACTTTCAGTCATTTTAATAAGGGGCTTTATATGCCTGCAGGAACTATGCAAACGGGGGGTGGTTCGTTTAAATGGTTTAAAGACATCTTGTGTGATGCTGAAAGTGATGCAGCAGAAAAACTAAATCTTGATGTATATGAGCTCTTGACCTTAAAGGCAAAGGAGATTCCATGTGGCTCAGCCGGGTTACTATTTCTTCCCTACTTAATGGGAGAAAGGAGCCCGCTGTGGAATCCCAAAGCAAGAGGATGTTTTATCGGTCTTTCGATAGTGCATACTAAGAGTCACATGATTCGTTCTGTTCTCGAAGGTGTAGCATACAACATGAAAATTATCGAGGAGGCGTTTGCTGAGCAGGGGGTAAGCTTTCAATCGATAAGGATTATAGGAGGTGGGGCAAAAAGCAGGATTTGGAGAAGGATATTTGCAGATGTTATGGAAAAACCTATTTCACGGCTTAACTTTATTGAAGAGGCCACAGCTGTCGGTGCAGCAATTGCAGGTGGAGTTGGAGCTGGATTTTTCTCTTCAATTCATGATGCGAAAGGATTCGTGAAGATAGAGGAGGAAATCAACCCGGACGAAAGGAATTATCCCGTATATAGACGATATTATACAATCTTTAAAAAGAGTTATGAGCAGCTCATGGACGTTTTCGATATGTTGCTGGAAAAATAAAATTGATGAAAATCGTGTGGAGAATATGGAAAAACTGCCCCAGAGGTAATAACTGACCTTATCAAGAATGTTGAGGTTGTGGTTTGGCCTTGCCTGTAACCTGGGTTAGAATTAAGGAGAATGGAAATGAGAATTCTCGGAATAACGGATATACACGGGAGAATAGAATTTTTAAAAATAATATCTGATGAATTAAAGGAGGCGGATCTCATTTTAGTATCCGGAGATATTACACATTTTGGAGGGAAAGAGGAAGCATTATCAGTAATTAAAGATATACGGAATCTCAATAAAAAGGTATTTGTTGTGCCTGGGAATTGTGATTATCCTGAGGCTCAGTCATTTCTCACTTCTGAGGGAATCAATCTTCATGGGAAGTGTGTGTTGTACAGGGATTATGTACTTGCTGGAGTTGGAGGTTCTCTCACATGTCCTGGAAGAACGCCGAATGAGCATTCAGAAGAGAAATTCCGCATTTACCTGGAAAACATCAAGATGGAAATCTCACAGCATCTACCTCTCATTTTTGTAAGCCATCAACCTCCTGTGGATACTGTATGTGATCTTGTTCGAAATGGCATGCATGTCGGAAGCAAATCCATCCGGGATTTTATAATTGATACCCAGCCGGCACTCTGTCTGACGGGACATATTCATGAAGGGAGGGGTGTCGATTCTATTGGAAATACGGTTGTTGTAAATCCTGGTCCATTGCATTATGAAGGATATGTAATGGTGGATCTTAACAGAGGAGTTGAGAGATTAAAATTAATGAAAGGCCGTAAGATTATTTCTGGTTTGTAACATCAACAATGCATTACATGGTACAATTGTCTTCATTTTAGTGTTATATTAATGTATAAGAGGAAAGATGTCGAGAAGGATTGGAGATATGATTCGTTTGTTTTATGAATTAACCAGGTCGTTTTTTAACCTCTTATTTCCTAACTGCTGTGTTTTCTGTAGAAAATATTTAGAAAAAGGGAGCTGTATATGTGAGAGTTGCATGAATAAACTTGAAATTATTGACGGATTATTCTGCAATAGATGTGGAGCACCTTTGCCAAATGATTTATTATTAAATGAAAAAAGCTGCAATCAATGTACGGATCTTATTTTCAGTTACAGTAAAAATGAGTCACTCGGAATATTTACTGGAAAATTCAGGGAGCTCATTCATCTGTACAAATTCAATAAAAGAAGGTCTCTTTTCAGGTTTTTTTCAGATTTAACTGTAAGGTATAAAAAAACATATATTCTTGATCATGACATTCTGATTCCAATGCCTTTAACCAGATCAAGGTACTCTGAGAGAGGGTTTAATCAATCACACCTTATTGCAAAAGAGATTTCTAAAGAGGTGCCCATTAAATTTTTTGGAGATATCGTAATAAGGAGGGGAAGATCAAAGCCGCAGAGCAGTGTACCGGCAAGGAATAAGAGGCTTTTAAATGTTACTGATAAATTTATTGTAAGAAAGAAAAGGAGAAGTCATATTGCAGATAGAAATATCCTGTTGTTTGATGATGTGCTGACAACCGGTGCAACTGCTTCAGTATGTGCCAGAGCATTGTACAAAGAAGGAGTTCAAAATGTTGATGTTCTTACACTCGGGAGGGCATTAATAGAAGAGGTGACTGTTTAATTTTAAGAAAAAAGGTCGATAATTAGTTTCAGGGGTACTCTCGTTAACTTTGTTGGTGGTTATTTATAAAAAAATAATAAAAAGACAAAAATAGAATTAATATAGGCAAAATAATGTCAAAATTGATAATACGGTATCCGGACAATGTTATAAAAGAAGCTGAGTTTGATCAACCAAAATACAGAATAGGGACTGCTGATGATAATGACCTTATTTTAGAAAGTGATGAAGTTGAACCACACCAGGCTGAGATCGATATGGTAGATGGTGCTTATTCGGTTGTTGATGTATCAGAGAACAAAAGCACCACTGTTAATGGTAAGCAGATTGAGCGAACCAATTTAAATTATGGGGACAGAATCTCCTTCGGTCCCGTAATCGGATTGTTTTATCCTTCAGAGAAGAGTAAAATTGGCGATAAAACCAAGCTGTTTCTTTATATGAGCTCAGGTGCATTAATTATTATCCTTTCTATTTCTATTATCTTTTTCCTTACCAGCAAAAGAATTACCGATGTAGTATCACAGCAGATAGGTGAAGTTGTTATGCCTGAGGAGATTGTAAAGAAAGCACCCGGAAAGGAAATCGGGGAAGAGGAAGAAAGAGCGTCAATACCAGGGAAAAAAGAAGAACAGTATAAGACGCAGAGGAAGAGATTAAGTTTTAAAGACTGGGGAAAGGAGAAAAAACTCGCGCTTCCTGAGCCCGGTGTAGGGATAATAGAAAAAAGAGATAGTATTGCAGTACCATGGGGAGTGAAAAAACTTTTTTTTAAAAAAATACCTGTTTTAGTTGAAAGTAGCGCCATTTTAGAAGAACAGGGTGCGATCCTGAAAGAACAAGGTCTTGCGCCTACTGTTGAAGAAGAAACAGCCGCTTTTGAGAGTGTCGAAGAACCTGAAAAACCTGAGGAATATGAAGATTTTGAAGAATTTACTGAAGAATTTGAAGAATTTACTGAGGAATTGGCCGCTGAGAAGGGGTTTTTTATAAAATTATTCTCACCTATCAAAAGGATAATTACAGGAAAAGAGGAGGAGCTGTTTTTTACTGAAGAGGAATTGACTGGAGAAGAAATTATTGAAACGCTTAAACCAGAAGAAGCTGAAGCTTACGAGCTTCCGGAAAAAGTGGTAAGACCGACTCCCGAAGATATTAAAAGGGTTGTTGAGCCTCTTTCACTAATAAGCAAACTGGATATTCCTGAAACACTGAAGTCTGATTTTAAGGAAGAGCCCATCTACAGCGAGAATGAATTACAGGAGTTTAAAACAAAGGATATTTTTACTTCAGTTTCTGTTTCTCTGACTGAAACTATGAATATTGATTCAGTATGGAGTTATCCCGGAGACCTGGAGGAAGGTGATACAGTTATCAGGTCAGGAACAATTGGAAAAATAGATGAAGACAAATACTATGATTTTCTTTTTGGCTCAAAAAATGGATTTTTAGTTGCTTTGAACGGCAACACAGGAATGGAAATTTTTTCTCAAGATTTTGGTAAGCCCTTTTACGAACCAGTAATCGGGGATATAGATGGAGATAATCTGGATGATATAATTTTAACGTTTGAGGATGGGGATGTTATTTCTTATACAAGGAATTTAGACACACTGTGGTTTTATGAAGGAAAAGATAAAATTACCTCTTTGCCGCTGTTTATTGATATTAACGGGGATAAAATTAATGATATTGTTATAACTACATTGGGAATGGACATTATTGCTTTAGATGGAAGTACCGGTTTCGAGATATGGAGATTTTTTGATGCAGATAGTGAGACGGTATTCTCTCCAGTTGGAATTGATATAAATAATGATTCTATAAATGACGTTGTATTCTCCACTAATAATGGCTTTCTTTATGCAATTGATGGAAAAACAGGCTGGGGGTTCTGGAAAAGAAGTATTTTCGGCAAGCCGGCCGGTGGATTAGCTGTAGGAGACCTTGATGGTGATAATCAATATGATATAGTAGCCTTAACTCGAAACGGAATTCTGTGCAGTTACAGAAAAGACGGCACACTCCTTTTTACTTCTAGATTAAATAAATCATTCAATACTGCTCCATCCATAGGTGATGTAGATGGTGATAAGAATAATGAAATAGTTCTCATCGATGAGGAGGGTGTGCTGAGAGCATTGGAAGGAAAAACAAGACGGGAAAAGTGGAACTTTGCAACTGAAGAAGGCACAACACCTGGGAGGCTCGCTCTTACCGATATAAATTTCGATGGCGGGCTGGATGTGATTTATACAATAATATCTGGTTTGCTTTTTATTATCGATGGAAAAACAGGAGTACAAATAGCATTATACAATTACAGGGATTACATCCTATCTACACCGATAATATTTGACCTGAACAGGGATAAGATATTTGAAATTACAGCAGGTACATACGGCGGTGATGTTTTTACAGTACAGGTGACCGGCGCAAAGAAAAAATTCTTTTCATTCAAGAGATCCTTCTGGATCACGGTAAATCATGATAAGAAGAATACAGGATATTCACCATTCTTTTATTTAAGAAAAGGAATTAAATAAATGAAAAATATTCTGCCGGTCATTTATTTTACCCTGTTATGCCTCCTTTTTACACCGTTTCTCGCTTCCTCGGGTAAAGAAATATCGCCGGAAGAAGCACCCGTAAAAGAAGAAGAAACAGAGTCTGCTCCTGTTACGGTTACCGAACAACCCGTGCAGGAAGAAGAGCTAAAAACAGGAAAGATAAGTGGAAAGGTAATTGATGAATCAGGTAAGCCTGCCGCAGGAGCTGATGTTGTCTGTGTCGATGATAAAGGAGTAATTATTGCCAGTACAGTAACAGATGAAAACGGGAACTATGTATTTGAGAATATTGAAAAGGGTGAATATATAATAAGTGTAAGCTGCAGTGGATTTACCAGTCCTATTGAAATTAAGTTTGATGATAAAGAAGAGCTCCTTGCTAATCCATCTGGATTGAAGGTATCTGAAATAGGCCGGGATATTGATCCCAACAGCTATTTATATGCAAGATGGAATCAGATGGGGGTTTCCACCTCTCGGGATGCCATCTCTTATAAATGTGAGCTTTATGAAGCGGGGAATGAGATCCCCCTTGTACGGTATCCGGATATAAAACAGAGCTTCTGTGAGTTCGGGAATTTAAAGGAGGACAGGGCATACGAAGTAAGGGTTTATTCGAAGAATAGTATTGGCTATTCGGCATCATATACCTCTGCCACCATACGGACTAAGAATAAAGCTCCGTTACCTCCCTTTGGGCTGTGTGTTACGTATGCGAAAAACAACAGGGTCGATCTTATATGGGACAGCAGCAGAGAAGATGATCTCAAGGGGTATATCATCAAGATAAAAAAAGAAAAAGACTCGTATCTTTACTACAGCAAGGTAGGGCTGACACCTACCAGAAGCAGGGCTTTTATCATTGAGAAGACAGAAAATGGCCTGATGAGCTACAGTATTACCGACAGGCTGCAGGATAGAACCCCTATTTTAGATAACGCGACTTTTTATTCGTTTATAGTTTTTTCTATTGATGAGAAAGGAGCATATAGCAAGCCATCCACAGCTGTGAAGGGGATCATCCTGGAGGATACGGTCCCGCCGAACCCTCCGTACGGTATAGAGTACGAGTTTAAAGGTAAGGATAGATTGAGACTCAGCTGGAAATCAGATGATAAAGATGTTGAAAAGTTTATCTTATACTATGGGGTGAAAAAAGACCGGTGGGATGGGGTTGTTTCTACTGATAAGAATTTCTATGAATTGATTATTGATAGTGAAAGGTTGAGGGATGAAGAACTCTTTATCACCATTAAAGCAGTTGATAGATCTGGTAATGAAAGTGGATATAAACCGGTCATGAGAAGCACAACAGTATCAAAACCTGAAAGAGTAACAGAGGATATCGTGCTTTCGGCTAATAATATATACAAAGATTATTCTGTGGCAGTCAGAGAGCCTGCAAGTGTAAAGAAAAAAAAGATTACGGTACAAAAACCTGTTTACCAGAAGACTTATGGTTTTTCTACTTTAAAAGAAAAGGGTTTTATTGTTAAAAAGGGAGAAACCGCTGTTGTTACCGGTAAGATAACGGTACCTGAGAATAAGTTAATAGAGGTCATGGACGGAGGCTCTCTCATAATTAAAGATGCAAAAATATCAGCTGTTGGTGGAAAATGGGGCGGTATCCAGTATAAACGGGGTGCATCAGGCAGTATTCGGAATACAGCCGTATCCGATGCGGTTATCGGGATCACAATTTTTAATAATGAAAAAGGAATAAAGTTGAATAATGTTGAAATTACAGGCAGCATCGAGGTGGGAATCTATATTAAAAACAGCAGCGCGGAACTGTCTTTTCTGACTGTGAGAAATAATAATATTGGTTTATACATAGAAAACAGTAACGTGGCTATGTCTAATTCCATAATTGAAAACAATGAAAAGGGCATTTTATCAAATAATTACAGGTTAAATATTACAAATTCACAATTCAATAACAACAGGGTGTATGGCATTCGGCTCTACGGCGGCGGTAAAATTGTAAAATGTTCTGTTAAGAATAATCTTGCAGGCATTGTTTTAGAAGCGGGTAAAGGGAGTGCTGAGCTGTATGAAACTGTAATAGAACTTAACCGTATGGATGGAATTGTTGTAAATGCAACCAATATTGAGATCAGGCAGAACTTGATTTCCAATAATGGACGTCACGGTATTTATCTTAAAGAAAATTCAAATCCGGTTATCTTTGAAAATGACATTATTAATAACAAAGATTATGCGGTTATAGGAGGAGGGAAGGTAACACGCTGTTTTATCGCATATAATAATGGAAGTGCTTATGTAGATGATACAGGTGAAAAGGGAAAACCGGATAGTATCTTCAGCTCCTCATCTTCAGGGATGCTAAAGCAAATTTTTAATGTTGATTATATCAATGATCTTACATTAAGCTCTGTTCTCCGGTATTAAGCTCTGTTCCCCGATAGTATATGAAAGGATAAAATGGATATACAGAGACGATTGAACATTCTCATTCATTATATTAGAAGATCCAAAAAGAGAACAATACTCAGGGGCTTTATTGTTTCTTTTATTACTCTTCTTATATTCATCTTTGGGTCCTATTATTTCTTGTTCCATTACTATGAACGTACTTCGAAAGAATATTATGGTTCTTTAATGAAAAACCTGTCATCATTTCAGCAACTGATTATTAGAAAAGAATCTTACTGGGAAGACCTGAAGAACATCTCCATTTCTTTAAAGGACCATAAAGGGGTGAATGAAGTATGGTGTACAGACAGGTTTGGAAAACTTATCTTTCATACAGAAAAAGATATTTTTGAAGAATATAAATCAAAGAGGTTGCCCTCAGGCTATTATGAGAGCATAAGCCATATATGGAAATTTCAGAAGGGTTATCCTGAAATTAATATACGACAGCCCGAAGGCTGGTTTTTTTTCCGGTTGTCTATCCCAATTTATACATTCGGACGTGAAGACTATGATTTTGTGCTGGGAATGGATGTGAAAAGATTTATTTTTTTACCTGAAAAAACTAATTATATCCTTTTGTCAGCAGGAGGATATGTTGTAATTTCACTGCTGCTTCTCTTTTTTCCAATGTTTTTATGGTTACGGAGCTGTTTTAACGGGATGATATCACAGGCACGTCTTGTAATCGGATCTATACAATTAGAAGCAGAGACAGAAAGGGGTACTCAAACAGCAGAAGAGACCGGCACAGAAGAATTTTATTCTCCTGGAATAGACAGGGTGGAGGAAAAGAATACAGGCATTAAAGCAGAAGTAACTGAGAACACGGAAGAGAAAAAAGAAATAGAAATAGACAATGAAAGAATAAAAAGCAGCAAACAAGCGGAAAAGATAGAGGAGAAAATGAAGACGAATCCTCTTATGGTAATGATGGAAAAAAAACAGTCCCTGTTCAGGAAGCAGGATATTGATCTGCCTTTTATCCAGGCAAGCAGCTTTATTTATCATTCAAAGAGCTCGAATGGAAGTTATCTTTCATATAACAAAAATAATAGTTACCATCTTTATTCAATTTTCTCCTATCCTGATGTAAATATCGAGTTTGCTGTAGACCAGTTGACAGAAATAGCTGAGTATTTTGAGTCGGAGATGAGCTCTTCGCCTCAGAGCAGGGATATTTTAAAAGCACTAAATAACTATTGTTTGGAGAGCAACTTACATCTTGGTGCATCGACTGTAGTGATCGGTGAAAATGAAAGGAAAGTAGAGTATACTTCCTGCGGGAAAACCGGGGCACTTTACATAAAACACAATGAAGAAGTTGTAAAGGATTTAAAACTGGATATTCCCGGTTTAGGAACTCTCTCTGAAGAAGAGTTTGAAGAAGCATTCTCATATGCGGAAATCGATTTTACAGCAAATGACATATTCATTTTATTGCCGCAAAACGCACCTGATATACTCATTGAAGAAGAATATTTTATTGATCTTATTAAAAATATTACTCTTGCTCATAAAGAATCGAGTGCACGAGAAATCGGAAATGAAATTAATAACATCATTAAACCTTTTAGAAGAAAAGAGAAGAAAATTCCGGAAACAGGATTTGCTGTACTTAAATTTCTTTAAATTTGCTTGACAAATAAAAATTTATTTATTATTTTAATGTTTTGACTAAGAGCTTATCTAATTCTACTAGAAGAGTCGCTGTGCCGACTCTTTTTTTGTTATAATTTTTCGAAGGCATATTTATCTGATATGGGAACATTGAAAAATAATTTAATGGAAGAAATAAAAAAAATATCAGAACCGCTCCACGTTAGTGTTGTTGAACTATCTGTGAAAAAAGGGAAAAATGGATTATATATTTTGGTTGTTATTTATAAAGAAGGTGGAGTGACAATTGATGACTGTGAGAAGGTATCGCGTTTGTTTAACAATAGACTGACAATTTTAAAACCTATTGAAGAGGGGAATTATAATCTTCAGGTTTCATCCCCGGGAATATACAGGGTATTGAAAGATAAAAGTGAATACAATCTGTTCAAATCAAAACCAGTGAAGATAATTTTAAAAAAACAATTCTCCGGCATGTATAAATCCGGGGTATTAAAGGGGATACTGGAAGGGATAAAGCACGACATTGCAACAATTGATGTCGAGGGTGAAAGGCTTGATATCCCTCTTGAAAAGATAAGTAAAACAAAATTAAACGGATAATGGAGGAAAGTGGAAATATGACAAACGAGTTTGCAGAGGCTGTGAAACAGCTCGTTGCTGATAAAGGCATTTCTGAAGAGTTGATACTTAAAACAATAGAAATGGCGCTCCTGGCTGCCTATAAGAAAAGATTCGGGACGACTTCAAATGCAGAAACACATCTGGACGAAGAGAATCATCTTGTGAAAATTTATTCGAAAAAAGAAATTGTTAAAAAGGTTGAAAACTCGGTGTTTGAAATAGGTCTCGAAGATGCAAAAAAATTACATTCCGGAGCTGAGCTCGGCGATGAGCTTCTGATAGAGGTAAAACCGGAAGATTTCGGGAGGATTGCTGCACAAACCGCAAAACAGGTTGTCAGGCAGAGACTGAAAGAAATTGAAAAAGATGTTATATACAATGAGTATAAACAGCGTGAAGGAGAAATGATCGTTGGTTATTTTCAGAGAGAGCGTGCGGGAATAATCTATATAAACCTTGGAAAAGCTGAAGGTATTATGCCTAAGAGCCAACAGTCTCCCAGGGAGCATTATACAATAGGGGACAGGGTAAAGACATTACTACTGGAAGTTAAGAAAGAAGCCAAAGGCCCTCAGATTATCCTTTCAAGGAGCCACCCGGTTTTTGTAAAAAAGACATTTGAACTGGAGGTTCCTGAAATTGCAGACGGGACTATAGTTATCAAGGATATTGTGCGTGATCCGGGGTACAGAACCAAGGTAGCTGTATATTCACCACGTACCGAGATTGATCCCGTTGGTGCCTGTGTCGGTCTTAAAGGGATACGGATTCAGGCTATTGTTGGTGAACTGGAAGGCGAAAAAATAGATATTATTAAATGGGATGCAGATGTTAAGAGGTATATTGCGAACGCTATGAACCCTGTAAAAATAATCAAAATTTTTGTCATTGATGAAGAAAACAAAGAGGCACTGGTTACCGTCCATGAATCACAGCTCGCAATTGCCATAGGCCGTCAGGGACAGAATATACGATTAGTTTCTAAGCTTGTAGGGTGGAAATTAGATGTTATTACTGAACTGGATTTTGAAAAATCGGAATATGCTGAATATGCAAGGAAGGCAGCTGATGAACTCTTCGGCACGGATAAAAAAGCCCTGGTAACTGAAGTAACCTCACTGAGAGATATTCCGGGAATTGGAAAGAAAACCCTTGAAGTGCTTGAAAAGGCCGGCTTCAGTAACATCGAGGATATTATTGATAAGAAGGTAGAAGCACTCGTTCAGATCGAAGGAATGAATGAGGAGATGGCGACAAGAATAGTTGAAATAATCTCTGAAAGTGTCGAAGTTGTAGAGGAAGAAGTCATAAAAACCGGAAAAGAAGTACCGAAAACCAAAGAAAGCAAGGAAGTGGAATACTATAAATGTCCGAATTGTGGTGGCCCTATTACTGAGGATATGGAAAAGTGTCCGGCCTGTGGTGTTGAGCTCGAGTTTCAGGTAGAGGACTAGTATCACATGAATCTATGTATGAAAATACATTTTCAAGTCTTTGATGACCGTTTAACGGCAAGTAGGGCAATTCTTGAATAGCCTTGGGCAATTCTCAAATTGCCATATGTATATCATTTTGAAGTATATTTTTTTGTTGTTTTGTTTACGTAAATTGAATATCTTCAAGTAAATACATTGTTATATTTCTTTTTACATCCGGATTTTTATATCGAGCTTTTTTTATGAGGTATGAAATGAAGATACAAGAGTTAGCAAAAAGTCAGGACCTGACAACCAGAGAGGTATTGAAGGTTTTAGATACAATAGGAATTAAAAAGAAAAAATCGTCAAGTAAGCTGAATGAAAAAGAACTTAAAAATGTTCGTCAGTATATCGAAGAAAATATTACCAAAAAACCAGAGGTTGCGCTTATAAAAAAGAAATCAAAAGCAGATGATGAAGAACGCAAAAAAATAGTTGTTAAGAAAAGGAAAGTTATAATTCTTAAAAAACCGAATAAAACCGAAGTTACTGAAGAGAAAGCTGTACTGGTAAAAAAGAAAAAAGAGACGTTAGTAAAGCCAGGAGAAGACATAGAAAAACCCAAAAGGAAGCATCGGGTTGTAAAGGAAACACAGGTAACAGAGATTTCTAAACCTGCTAAAAAAGAAAAAAGCAAATTGAAAGAGGAGAGAAAGCCGGTTTACAGGCTTAAAGAGAAGAAGGTTCCAAAGCTGGAGGAAAAAGAAGGCGGTAGAAAACCTCAAAAAGAGAGGAAAAGGTACACTTTCAGGAGAGAAAAGAGAATTGAGGAAGAGGAAGCAGCCAATCTGGATAAACTCCTGCTATATCAAAAGAAGGATGGCAAAACCGTTCCGGTAAATCCGGTGCCAAAAGAAATAGAAATTCTCGAAACTATTACTGTCGGTGAACTTGCCCGGAAAATGAACCTCAAGGCCAGTAACCTTATATCAAAACTGATTACTTTAGGTGTTATGGCAATGATAAATGATCAGATAGATGCTGAAACAGCGACACTCGTTGCTTCAGAATACGACTGTGAAACAAAGATTATATCTCTTTACGAACAAACCGTTATTGAGGATGAAGAGGATAAGCCAGATGATTTAAAACCAAGACCTCCTGTTGTTACCATCATGGGACATGTTGATCATGGAAAAACAAAACTTCTTGATGCAATTCGAAACACCAATGTTGTTGATACTGAATCGGGCGGTATTACCCAGCATATTGGTGCATACAAGGTAATACTGCTAGACAGGAAGATAGTTTTTCTTGATACCCCCGGCCACGAGGCGTTTACTATGATGAGGGCAAGAGGAGCAAAGGTTACAGATATTGTAGTCCTTGTTGTAGCAGCGGAAGATGGAGTCATGCCTCAAACAGTAGAGGCTATCAGTCATGCCAGGGAGGCAAATGTTCCGATTGTTGTTGCAATAAATAAGATCGATATTCATGGCGCAAACCCTGATAAAGTAAGAAATGAACTGGCTGAACGAGGTATTGTCCCTGAAGAATGGGGGGGCGATATTCTTATGGTGGAAGTTTCCGCACTGAAAAAGATCGGGATAGCCAATTTACTGGAAGCAATCCTCCTCCAGTCAGACATGCTGGATTTAACGGCAAATCCTGATAGAGTTGCCCAGGGAACGATTATAGAATCAAAGATTGATACAGGAAGGGGAATTGTTGCCACTGTATTAATCAATAAAGGAACATTAAACTTTCAGGATCCGTTTGTTGCAGGAATTTACCCCGGGAGAGTAAGGGCCATGTTTGACGAAAATGGGGATCCTGTAACAAATGCAGGGCCATCTGATCCTGTTGAGGTTGTCGGTTTTTCAGGTATTCCGATTGCAGGCGATCCTTTCCAGGTTACAGGAAATGAAAAATTAGCCAAGCAGATAGGGCAGAAAAGGCAGGAGCTCAAGAGATTTGAAGAATCCAGAAATGTTAAAAAGGTTACTCTTGAGAATCTCTATGAACAGATTAAAGAAGGGGAAATACAGGAACTTAAAGTAATCATTAAGGCGGACGGGCAGGGATCAGTTGAGGCCTTGAAAGATTCGCTTGAAAAGCTTTCAACATCCCAGGTAAGGCTCAATTGTATTCATGAGGGTGTGGGTGCAATCAATGAGACAGATATTGTACTTGCTTCAGCGTCAAATGCAATTATCATAGGTTTTCGGGTCCGGCCCAATGCCAAAGCCTCAGCTCTTGCAAAAAAAGAAAAAGTTGATATTCGAAGGTATGGAATCATATACGATGTGATTGATGATGTAAAATCTGCTATGGAAGGTCTTCTGGCTCCTGAACTCCGTGAAGAAATAGTCGGTAATGCGGAAGTGAGAAAAGTCTTTAAGATACCTAAAATTGGTAATATTGCGGGGACATATATAAGCAGTGGAAAAATCACCAGAGGTGATAATGCAAGGCTTATCCGAGATGGTATTGAGATTTATACAGGAAAGATCGAAGGACTGAGGCGATTCAAGGAAGATGCCAGAGAAATTGCCTCAGGTTTTGAATGCGGAATAAAGTTAGAAAATTTTAATGATATAAAAGAAGGTGATGTGATAGAGGCGTTTATTATCCATGAAATTGCCCAGAAGCTCGATGCAAAAGTATGAGTGAGGGATAAAGAAGTGGATATCAGATCAAGGAAACTGGAAGAATTAATAAAGATTAAACTCTCTCTTCTTTTAATAAAAGGGCTGAAAGATCCGCGGTTACAATCTTTTATAACAATATTGGATGTAAAGCTGGCAAAAGATGGGCGAACCGCTCAGGTAGTGGTTTCTGTTATCGGTTCTGACAAGGAAAAAATTAGTGTTATCCGGGGACTGGAGAGTGCCCGCGGATATATTCAGATGCGGTTAGGAAAGGAGTTAAGGGTAAAGTATATACCTCGTCTTTTTTTTAAGCTGGATGATACAACAGAAGAGAGGGTCAAACTTGTCCATAGACTTGAAGAGTTAGAAAAAAGTGAGAATAGTACCGAATAATTAGTCGTCATATGCTGAAAAAAGGTAATAAGAGTGATATCTGGACATTAATGTGCAACTCACAGGTCATTGTACTCACCACGCATGTACATCCTGATGGAGATGCTATAGCTTCTGAGCTTGCCCTTTATAAAATATTAACTTCTCTCGAAAAAGATGTATACATGCTTAATCAGGATAAAGCACCAGATATGTATGCATGGCTGCCTGATGCTGATAGAATTATCACTGTTGAAGAAAACAATTCCATTCAATTGGGCCCTATTGACCTCGCTGTCCTTCTGGATTGTTCAAGTAGAAACAGGATAGGCAGTGTTTATGAATATTTGAAAAATTCAAAAAAAATAATCAGCCTTGACCATCATGAAGATTCGGAATGTTTTCGAGATGACAGCTATATAGACACAGGTGCATCCAGTATTGGGGAACTTTTATACAGCTTTATCCCAGATATCAAACATCATCTCAATAATGAAATTGCAACGTGTATCTACGTATCAATTCTAACAGATACCGGATCATTCGCATACTCAAATACAACAAAAAAAGTCTTCCGGATTGTTTGCTCCCTTATGGATTATGGCATTGAACCTGATTATGTTTTTCAAATGATATATAATAAGAAAAGAATTAATCATTTTCGGCTTTTAGGTAAGACCCTGGAGCGGTTAAAGACAGATGATACAGGAAAAATTGTGCATGTTTTGCTGCCCCTGTCCTTATACCGTGAAACAGGTGCAGAGAATGAGGATAATGAGGGAATACTTGAAGTGATACGTGGGTTAAAAAACTGTGAATTAATCATAATGCTGAAGCAATTGGATGGGGAGAGGATGAAAGGCAGCTTACGTTCTACCAACAATATCAATTGTAACTATCTTTCAAAAATGTTTGGCGGCGGCGGGCATTTAAAAGCAAGCGGATTTGTAATGAAAGGAGATGTAACCAGGATGGGGCCTGCAATAGTCCGAAAAATTTGTAATGAAGTGAAGAATCAAAAGTGGATTTAGACGGTATACTCCTGATTGATAAAGATAAAGGTGTTACTTCATTTGAAGCAGTCAGAAAGGTAAAGAGCCTTTTAAATGCAAAGAAAGCTGGTCATACAGGCACCCTGGATAAAGCTGCATCGGGCCTGCTCATCGTGTGTATTAATAGAGCTACAGCGATTCAAGAGCTACTTATGAATAAATTTAAACGTTACCGTGCTACAGTGCTATTTGGTACAGAAACAGATACCCTCGATAGATACGGGAAAATCATTAAAAAAGAAACGGTTCATGGATTTTCAGACAGGGAAATTAATAATGTATTGATGGGCTTTCTGGGAAAGACAAAGCAGGTGCCTCCTTATTTTTCTGCAATTCACAAGGATGGGAAAAGGTTGTATAAACGGGCACTGAGTGGCGAAAAAATATCTATTGATCCCCGTGAAATTGAAATTAAAGAATTAAACCTCCTGAAAAATGAAAAGCAAAGCATAACATTTGAGGTACTGGCATCTAAAGGAACATATATAAGATCTCTTGGACTGGATATAGCTCATTCATTAGGAACCTTCGGGCATCTCACCTGCCTGAGAAGACTGACAATTGGATATTTTTCTGTTGCGAATGCTGTTAAAATAGCTGAGATAAGAGAAGATACAGATGTTATCCCAATGAATGAAGCGTTGGCAGATATTCCTCACATCAGAGTTGATTCAGAAAAAGCTTATAAAGTTTATAATGGGGTCCTACCTACAAAAATATTTACTGAAAAGGTATGGCAGTCTCTGAATACAGGTTATTATCGGGTGATTTTTGAAGATAAACTTATTGCCCTTATTGAAAAGAGAGAAAAGCTCAGCTATTTTAAAGTATTCAGGGAGATCCTTTGCACATAATCGAGCGCATTACAAGAATAGACCCGTTTTTTGGACGAATAGGACTCAGTATTGGTAATTTTGAAGGTTTTCATAGGGGACATATTAAAATAATAGCGAGCCTGATTGCCGAATCCCGGAAAAAAAATCTTTTCTCAACGGTAATTACTTTTAAGCAGCATCCCTTGAAGATCCTGAGCGGCAAAGAACCGCAAAAATTATGGGCACCATGCGATAAAATTGAGAGTTTCAAAAAAGCAGGGATTGACTTGCTCATTTATATTGATTTCTCACCGGCATTTTCCGCTACAATGCCCCTTGATTTTATTACCGAGCTAAAAAAAAACCTATCACCGCGTTTATTGTGTCTGGGAAGCAGCTTCAGATTCGGAAAGAAAAATGCAGGGGATTTGAAGCTTCTTGCAAACGTTTCACTGAGGTTTCAATTTCAACTGGTTTCTGTTGATGAAGTCCTGCTTCATAATGCACCTGTATCGAGTACAAGGATCAGAAATGCTGTTAAGTCCGGAAAAATCGGACTTGCTGAGAACATGCTTGGAAGAAAGTACTCTGTTTATCTGGTGTATGATCCGGAGAATTCTATGCTGAACCCATTTATATCTAATGTGGCACTTCCCGCTGAAGGCCTGTTTTCCGGTGAAATTGAGAATCTGAGAACAAAGCAGAAAAGAGCAGAGACATTCAATATTGTAAATGGTTGTTTTCAGCCGGTGTCGAAAGAGAAGTTTCAAAATAATCAGCTCTATGAATTCTATTTTGACCGAACAGGCGGCAGTGAAAAATGATTTTGATATTTTCTTTAATTAAAGTATATTACAAGCGACCAGGAAAAGGAGTTATTAATGGCATTACCAAAGGAAAGAAAAAAAGAAGTGATCGGAAATTATAAGCAGCACGAAATGGATACCGGTTCTCCAGAGGTTCAAATCGCCCTGTTGACTGAAAGAATCAATACGCTTACTGAACACTTTAAAATACATAAAAAAGATCACCATTCGAGAAGGGGCCTTTTAAAGCTTGTCGGGCAGAGAAGAAGTCAGCTCGATTATTTAAAGAGTAAGGATATCACAAGGTACAGGGAAATAATAACAAAATTAGGGATAAGGAAATAGGTATATTAAAAAATGGAAAAAAAAATAGAGCTGAAAATAGGAAATGGCACTCTCATTTTTGATACAGGAAAGATCGCAAGACAGGCTGGAGGAAGTGTTCTGGTAAAATACGAAGGTTCGGTGGTCCTGGTAACAGCATGTACATCAAAAGATGAAGCAAAAGGAATTGATTACCTTCCCCTCACTATACACTATAAAGAAAGATACTATGCTGCAGGAAAAATTCCTGGGGGATTTATAAAAAGAGAAGGAAGACCGAAAGATAAAGAGATTCTCGTATCCAGACTCATCGATAGACCGATCCGTCCTCTTTTCCCAAAAGGTTTTAAAAAAGAGATTCAGGTGCTTGCTACAACAATTTCAACTGATCAGATTAACCCCCCTGACATTCTTGCTATGAATGGTTCCTCGACAGCTCTTGGATTGTCAGATATTCCGTTTCTTAAACTTGTTGGTGCAGTGCGCGTTGGAATGATTGGACAAAACTATATCATTAATCCGACCTTTAATCAAATTGAAGAGGGCAGGATGGATTTGGTCGTTGCCGGGACAGAGGATGCTATAGTTATGGTTGAAGGCGGGGCAAATGAGGTTTCTGAATCAGAAATTCTTGAAGGAATTGCTTTTGCTGAAGATTATATAAAAGAAATTATCGAAGTCCAGAAGGATTTAGTTGCAAGGGCGGGTAAACCAAAGAAAGAAGTCTCTACGGAAGCTATCCCGAATGACCTTATAAAGGCAGTGCGGGAAATTGCCTATCCGATGTATGAGGGGGCATGCTTTATTAAGGGTAAACTTGAGAGACAAACTGCACTTGAAGCTGCAGGTGAGAAGACAATTTTAAAGATCATAGAACAGTTTGGTGAAGATGTTAATCCTCATGTATATGAAATACTTGAGGATATAGAAAGAGAAATTGTAAGAAATAAAATACTGAAAGACAAAAAGAGACTCGATGAAAGGGGGCTCAAAGATATTCGACCGATAAGCATTGAATTGGATCTGCTTCCCAGAACCCATGGTTCTGCTCTTTTTACAAGAGGTGAAACTCAGAGTTTGGCAATTACAAGCCTGGGAACCGTGAATGATGAACAGAGGTTTGATGATATTGAAGGAGAGGGAAGAAAGAATTTTATGCTGCACTATAATTTTCCCCCATACTCTGTTGGAGAGGTGGGATTTACAGGTAGTCCTGGGAGAAGGGAAATTGGCCACGGCAATCTTGCTGAGCGCTCTTTAACACCTGTAATGCCACAAAAGAAGGATTTCCCTTATACTGTACGGGTGGTTTCTGAAATCACGGAGTCGAATGGGTCTTCATCCATGGCATCGGTGTGCTCAGGTTGTCTTTCTCTTTTGTGTGCGGGTGTTCCTTTAAAAGATTCAGTTGCAGGCGTGGCAATGGGACTAGTTTACGAGGACGGGAAATATTCAATTTTAACTGATATCCTCGGTTTAGAAGACCATTTCGGGGACATGGATTTTAAGATAGCAGGAACAAAAAAAGGAATAACAGCACTTCAGATGGATATAAAAATTAGCGGTATATCAAAGGATATAATGAAGGAAGCATTAGAACAGGCACGGGAGGGCAGACTCTTCATACTTGAAAAGATGTCTCAGGTGATTGAAGGGCCTGCCCAGAGCATATCAACATATGCACCAAAAATACTAACAACAAAAGTATCACCTGATAAAATCGGAACGATAATTGGACCTGGAGGAAAAACTATTCGTTCAATTATTGAAAAAACCGGCGCAGATGTGAATGTTGAAGATGATGGGACTGTAACTATATCGAGTAAGAATAACGACGATGCACAAAAAGCGTATGATATGATCAGACTATTAACAGAAGATGTTGAAACAGGAAAAATTTATGAAGGACGGGTAAAAAAAATCATGGATTTTGGTGCCTTCATTGAGATACTTCCAGGAAAAGAAGGGCTGTGCCATATATCTCAACTCGATTTCAGCCGGGTCAATAAGGTATCAGATGTTTTAAGGGTAGGTGATTCTGTAACAGTAAAGGTGAGAGATATTGATTCTCAGGGAAGGATTAACCTCAGCCGAAAAGATGCACTTCCAAAAG